>NZ_JACAEU010000006.1:0-13478 GCF_013388695.1 Fischerella sp. | reverse complement strand
TCGTAGAAGAAGCCGTCTTCTTCATCCCAAAGTTCGTCTTGGTATTCACCAATCCGATCCATAGCTCCAGCAATCCACATGGTATGCTCAAAAAACTTGATCGCAAAGTCTTCGTAGAGTGGATCGTGGAGTGCCAGCTCAATCGCAATCTGAAACATCCGCTGACTGAAAAACACCATCCAGGCAGTGCCGTCTGCTTGGTCGAGATAGCCACCTGTGGGTAACGGTGAACTGCGATCGAATACTCCTATGTTGTCCAGTCCCAAAAATCCACCTTGAAACAAATTGTTGCCGCCTTCATCTTTGCGGTTGACCCACCAAGTAAAGTTGATCAGCAATTTGGAAAAGGCGTATTTGAGGAATTCGATATCTCCCACGCCGTTGTTCCGTTCGCGATCGCGGGTGTAAATTTCCCAGGTGGCAAAGGCATGCACCGGCGGATTCACATCGCCAAAGTTCCATTCATAGGCAGGAATTTGACCGTTGGGGTGCAAGTAATCTTCTTGCAGCATCAGCATCAGTTGATTTTTGGCAAAGTCCGGATCGATTAAACTAATAGGAATCACGTGGAATGCCAAATCCCAGGCAGCGTACCAGGGATATTCCCACTTGTCCGGCATGGAAACAATATCATCGTTGTGCATGTGAAACCAATCGCTGTTCCGCACGTATCTCCTGTTGGCAGCAAGCGTCCAAGGGGTAACGTTGTGCTTTCTCAGCCATTGATTCAAGTCGTAGTAAAAGTATTGTTTCGTCCACATCATCCCAGCCAGTGCTTGCCGCATAACGTTGGTGCGATCGCTATCCGCCAAAACCGATGGTGGAATCACAGTTTCATAAAACTCATCCGCTTCCTTTTGACGAGTCACAAACGTTTGCTCGAAGTCGCTGCCAAATGGCTCACTGACCTGAGTAGGAGCATTTTTTGAGAGGCGCAATCGAATGATCTGCGTCTGGTTTGCCCCAACATTAATTTCGTAATGGGATGAAACTTTTGTGCCAACATTGCTGGGATTAACGGCCTCCTGCTGCCCATGCACAATGTAATTGTTGATGCCGTCTTTCGCATAGTGGTTGGCATTGGGCGTGCCAAACAGCCGCTGATTGTTCGTTTCATTCTCCGTAAACAGCAGCGGAGCCACACCATCGCAGTAGAAGTAGTAATCGCTGATGTATTGATTCAGCAGGGTGTCTGTAATGTGGGCATGCACCACACTGTTACTTGTTTCCTCATGCTTAGTTAATACAGGCTTGGTTCCACCGTTTTCCCAAGACCAAGTGTTACGGAACCACAAGGTCGGTAGCACATGAATGGTAGCCGCTTCAGATCCCCGGTTAGCAATGCTGATTTTAATCAAAATATCTTCGGCATCAGCTTTGGCGTATTCCACAAAGACGTCAAAGTAGCGATCGTCGTCAAAGATGCCCGTATCTAAAAGTTCGTATTCCAGTTCATAACGACTGCGACTGCGATTGGTGCTAACCAAATCATTGTAAGGAAACTCTGCCTGGGGATATTTGTAGAGGTACTTCATGTACGAATGGGTGGGCGTGCTATCGATGTAGAAGTAGTACTCTTTTACATCTTCGCCGTGGTTGCCTTCGCCATTAGTCAACCCAAATAACCGCTCTTTGAGGATGGGGTCTTTGCCATTCCATAGCGCCAGTGCAAAGCAGAGCAAGTTATGGTTGTCGGTGATACCACCCAATCCATCTTCGCCCCAGCGATACGCCCGCGATCGCGCGTGATCGTGCGGGAAATAATTCCAGGCATTCCCATCAGAACTGTAATCTTCGCGCACAGTGCCCCACTGGCGTTCACTCAGATACGGCCCCCATTTGTACCAATCGACTTTGCCAGTACGGTTTTCTTCAAGCCGCTGCTTTTCTGCGGTCATACATGTCTCCTGATCGCCTAAATATTTGATTTTCAGATTCTATCTGGTCTATATTGCATCAGATTCTCGATAGAACGATCGCTTTCTTTTCTAAATCGGCTGTTCATACCAAGTTGCGTTCAGATATAGCAATTCGTGCCCTCTCCCTCTCCCCTCTCCCAATTTGGGAGAGGGGTGCCGATAGGCGGGGTGAGGGAAGAACTATTTTTGAATGCAACTTAGTATCAGCTTGTGGCTCTGGGCGCGATCGCATTCACGCGAATCTCTCGATTGGTATACTCCAACGCTAGAGTTTTGGTTAAATTTCCCATTCCTTCTTTGCTGATGGAGTAGCTGAGATACATCGGGCAAGGAATAATTTCGTGAACGCTAGAAACATTGATAATTACACCGGAACGCTGTTGTGCCAATAGGTGCTTGATGGTTTCTCGCGGATATCGATCTCCTATGCACTACCTGAATGTAAACAGGTTTTTATTATCAGCATTTCATCAATTTTTGCCTTGTTCAATGGCAGATAAGCCAGTTAAGCAGAATTTTTGACTCAGTTAATAAAAACAAGACAGTTAAGCGGAGGCATTAGTTACTACCATTACAGACAACAAACAGGCAAAGCGCGAAAAACTTCAGTTGTGGGTTTCAAGCCCACATTTTTTAGTGTGGGTCACTGTTCCTTGTTCCTCGTTCCCTTTTGAATATTGGTAATGACAAGCCCCCTCTTCGTTGTGGCACATTTCAATGTGGCACAGCGCATATAATTATTGTCAGTAATTTCTGTTATTATATGTATATAATATAACTATAATTTTTTAGTTGCAGGGCTACTGTGAACAAATGTTGCTCCCAGCTTCTTTACAGAGGTAGTTTGACTCTTGCTTTACTTGCAGTTATTGTCCCTGTACCTGTAGTAGCAGATACAGCAACTAATTTTGGCAAAATCACTCTTTCACCAGACTTTGAAGCAACTCAAGGAACAGTAGCAGGATATACTGGCGGTTCTTATTCCCTATCAGCTATTAGTAATCGCGATCGCAACAAAAATGCCTGCATTGGCTTTGCCGATCCTACTCCAGATCACATCCTAATTTTGAAAAAAAACTTTCCCCATTTAAAAATACAAGTTAACAGTAAAGGCTACGACACAACTTTACTCATCCAAGGCCCAGACAAATCAACCATTCGTTGTGGTGATGACACTGGTGACAGTAAAGACGCCAGCATCGAAGACAAAGACTGGAAAGCAGGAACCTACAAGATTTGGGTAGCAACCTTCAATTCTGGAGTCAAGCGAGATTATACGCTTTCAGTACAAGATAGATAGTGGTTAGTGGATAGTGGATAGTGGTTAATTGCAACTATCTACTAACTACTAACTACTAACCACTAACAATTTTATAGATACCACCTTAAACGTTAAGATAGAGTGTAGCTTGTTTGGCACAACGAGGGTAAATTAAGCGTGCTATCTACACTCACTGCTGATTTTCGCATTATATTTGAGCGTGACCCAGCTGCCCGTAACTGGTTGGAAGTATTGTTTTGCTACCCCGGTTTGCAAGCTCTGCTGTTTCATCGGCTAGCTCATTGGCTGCATCATGTTGGCATTCCCTTTATCCCTCGCTTGATTTCCCATATTGCCAGGTTTCTCACCGGAATTGAAATTCACCCTGGTGCTGCGATTGGTAGGGGTGTATTTATTGACCACGGTATGGGAGTAGTGATTGGCGAAACAGCGATCGTGGGAGACTATGCCCTGATTTATCAAGGTGTCACCCTTGGTGGTACTGGTAAAGAAAGTGGTAAACGACATCCAACTTTGGGTGAAAATGTCGTTGTCGGCGCAGGAGCAAAAGTGCTGGGCAATATCCAAATCGGTAATAATGTCCGCATCGGCGCTGGTTCAGTGGTTTTAAGGGATGTACCTTCTAATTGCACTGTGGTAGGCATACCCGGTCGCATCATCTATCGTTCTGGAGTGCGGGTTGCACCACTAGAACACAACAATTTACCAGATTCCGAAGCAGAAGTAATCCGCGCTTTGGTTGACCGTATTGAACTGCTAGAACAACAGGTACAAACCTTACAGCAAAAAGATTCTGATACAAAAACTCTTGTTCTAGTAAATAAATTGGTTGCCAAAGACGAAGGCGACACGCCAGAAGATGCACCCTGTTGCAATATCAGAGATAAGGCTATTCAACAGTTTCTCGATGGTGCTGGAATTTAGTCAATGGTCAACAGTCAATAGTCAAAAGTTAATGGACTATGGACTCTTGACTCTTGACTCTTGACTAATATTTAAGGATTAATTGTTTGGCTAGACCAACCTTCTTGGTCATCGTAGCAATAAAGCCAGCGGTTTTGTGGTTCACCACGTAATTCTAAGTGGTCTACCTGTATTGGATCGAGCAGCAGTAAACAAAAATTTGGTAGTGGTTGTATGGGATCTGGCTGTGGTGGCGCAAAAGCCGTTTGCTCCTCAACTCTTGGTTTACCAGGATAAGGCCAAGCAAACTGTAAACGCGCTGCATCGCTAAGTTCTTGCCAGGTGTTGTTGCGGGCTTGTTGGAGGACTGGGTGAGAATTATCGCTGTTTACTAGAGTTAAGCAGCCACTAATGCGGAATTGTTCGCGCGTGTTGGGGAAGTACCAACAAACTTCTGCCCAAGGTTGTTGTTGGATTTGGTCGGCTTTTTCGCTGCGAGTATCGGTGATAAATTTTAGCTGGTTGGTATCTTCTAAGAAGCCGCGAAACACCACAGTACGATTAGCAGGGCGACCATTTGCCCGTACTGTTGCCAATTGCAGGTAACGAGCATAAATAAGGCTGCGGTTGCGATGGAGAGCACGAGCGATCGCACTTCGCCAAGGAGCAACAGACATAAATTTAAAGTCCCAGAAACTCCCGGATATACTGATTCACTAATTCGGGGCGTTCCTGCTGCACCCAATGGCTACAGTTGGGTATATATCTGATTTGCAAGTTTCTCACGTAGGCTTCTGTGCCATAGGTGAGTTCTTTTCCCAGTGCGGTATCTTTCTCTCCCCAAATCATCAATGTCGGTACTTCTAAAACGCTCCAACTTTGATTGAGCATTTTCTGCTGAAAAATATTGCGGTAATAGTTCAACATTGCTGTCAGCGCACCGCGTTTAGCTGCGGCATCTTTATAAGCATCTATATCTGCTTGAGTGAAAGCACTTTTGTTAACTGCCATACCCTTGAAAGCATTTTCAATTGTTTGATAATCGAACGATTGAATTAGTAATTCCGGTACCCAAGGCAGTTGAAATAAAAACATATAAGAACTTCTGAGCAGTTGCCCAGGAGTGCGTAAACCTTCACTAAATTTAGCTGGGTGAGGAATGTTGAGTATAATTAATTTCTCTACCATTTCTGGATGGGCGTAAGCAAAACACCAGGCGATCGCACCTCCCCAGTCATGTCCAACCAAAATGCACTGTTCATACCCTAATCCCCTAATTAAGCCCTCGATATCCTTAATAAATTCATCCATCACATAAGCCGATTGCTCTTTTGGTTTTTCGCTGTCGTTATATCCACGCAAATCCACAGCGATAACTTTAAAATTTTGAGAAAATTCAGGAATTTGATGCCGCCACGAATACCAAAACTCAGGAAAACCATGCAGCATCAACATCAATGGCCCTTCTCCTTGAGTGACGTAATGCAGTTTTACACCGTTGGTATTGATATATTCATGCTTCCAATTAGCTTCTAGTACTGACATAATTTACATGCCTCCTGCAAAATATGAACTCTAAGTCACTAACAATTTAAAATTTCTCAACCCTTTGGTCAATGGTTAGTTGGAGCAGGAGGAGCATTTATAATTGGTTTGGGTTTTTATCAGTTTTATCAAGCCTTTAGTAGAAAAATTCGTAGAGAACTCAATTTAAATGAATTGAGCAATGCAGAACGCAACTGGGTAATGGGAATTTGCAGATTTGGCGTGGCAGCACGGGGTGTTGTATTCTGCATTATTGGCTGGTTTTTAATTCAAGCTGCAACTCAGTATGATGCTAGTCAAGCTGGAGGTTTAGGTGAGGCATTGCAGACTTTAGCCCAACAACCTTACGGGCCTTGGCTTTTAGGTATTATAGCATTAGGTTTGATTGCCTATGGCATTTATATGGTAGTGCAGGCGGGATATCGTCAGTTTGCAACTAATTAAAAAAATTCTGTCAGAAAACATGACAATTATTGAAACACGGGGTGTTTGGCTTACCACTACTGATAGTCAGGTTCTCCATTCTCAACAAAGCATTGCTGAAGCGATGGACTTCCTGGCCGAAACAAGATTTAATGTTGTCTTTCCCGTTGTCTGGGGTAGAGGGGCGACACTTTATCCCAGTCAAGTAATGCAGCAGACGTTTGGTTTTGCAATTGATCCTTTGTTCGTTGGGCGCGATCCTTTAGGGGAGATTGTTGCTGAAGCACATCGAGTTGGTCTTAAGGTTATCCCTTGGTTTGAATACGGATTCGCCAGTTCCTACAAGAGGAATGGTGGGTTACTGTTAGCGAAAAAACCCCAATGGGCTGCGCGCGATCGCAACGGTAATCTGCTGGAGAAAAACGGGTTTGAGTGGTTGAATTCCCTCGACCCCGAAGTGCAGAACTTCATGCTGAATTTAATACTAGAAGTCGTACAAAATTACGAAATTGCCGGTATCCAAGGTGACGACCGTCTACCTGCATTACCTAGCGAAGGCGGTTATGACCAAGGAACTGTGGAACGCTACCGCCAACAGTTTGGTGAAAATCCTCCCCAAAATCCCAAAAATCCCCAATGGCTACAATGGCGTGCGGATATTCTTACAGAATTTCTTGCTCGTCTTTACCAATCGGTCAAAGCTGTAAATCCCAATTTAATGGTATCAATGGCTCCTAATCTACCAGACTGGGGATACCAAGAATATCTACAAGATTCCCGAAATTGGTTGAAACGAGGTTTAGTAGATATGTTCCATCCACAAATTTACCGCCGTAATTTTCTTAACTACAAAAGTGAACTGAACAAGATATTAAACGAGCAGTTATTCCGTGGGATAGTACCAAAATTAGCACCAGGAATTTTGATGAAAATCGGTTCCTATCGGATCGCTCCAGAAGATTTGTTGCAGGCAATTGAGTACAATCGTGCTTGTGGCATTTCTGGGGAAGTGTTTTTCTTCTACGAAGGTTTGCGAGAAGACAATAACCTTTTAGCAAGGGTATTGCAAACAGGTCTTTATGCTCAAGTGGCTACCTTTCCTTCTCTAGCGGATCTTAACCAGGTGAGTGCAACTCAAACAGCCTCTTCTTCAATTTGGCAACGCTGGCTGGGTTTTTTGAGAAATCTTTATTTAGGGGTAAATCGGCGTGGATGAGCGATCGCAAGTGGAACTAGTAATTGAGACTCTCAAACAAGATTTACCAACACTATTTGAAAAAGATATTTCCTACGATATTTATACCCAAGATATATATTTTCGAGATCCGGTTAATAAATTCAAAGGTAAAACAAATTATCGAATTATTTTTTGGACTTTACGTTTTCACGCCCGCTTATTTTTTACGCAAATTTACTTTGATTTACATGACGTATATCAGTCAGCGGATTTGAAATATCCTATCAAAATGTCGTTTTTCAATACCCGGGCCATTGTCAGTAACACTCACTTGCCAATAACCATTAGCTTCTGTGCAAGCAATTATAATTTTACCTTGCGGCTTATCCATAAATTTGATGGCATTACTCAATAAATTTTGAAAAACTTGTTCAATTCGAGTTTTCTCAAAATAAGCCACAGGTAATTCATTAGCTATTTCTATTTGTATATTTTCAATCGGTTGGAGAAGCTCAATTACTTCTGCAACCACATTGTTTAAATTTACTTGTCTTCTCTCTTCTTTAATACGTCCTATTCGAGAGTATTGTAAAATTGCTTCTATTAAATTATGTAGTTTATTAACTCTAGTAATTAGCAGATTAATTAACTCTTTACCCGCGAGGGCAGGTTTTTCTCCATAATTGATATATTCTGCCTCCCCTATCACACTTGTCAATACCCCACCACCTGAATCCTTACGATTCTTTATGCTGGTTTACTTTGCAGGCTGAATTAAGTTGATCGAGTTTCGGTAGGATAGTATAGCCTAAGCAATAGCTATTGTTAATTCCCAAACGCCAAGCAATACCTGCGGCTTGTGTTTTAGTCTTACGTATCCCTTGAGTCCATGACAACAACCATTGACTTTCTCAGTCACCTCAACCCCAGTCAACGCCGCGCCGTTGAACATTTCTGTGGCCCCTTGCTAGTTGTTGCTGGTGCAGGTTCCGGCAAAACACGAGCGCTAACTTATCGCATCGCTAACCTGATTTTGCAACATCGTGTCGATCCCGAAAATATCCTAGCGGTTACTTTCACTAATAAAGCCGCACGGGAGATGAAAGAACGTATTCAAAAGTTATTTGCCGAACAATTGGCGATCGCAGAATTTGGTGAGCGTTTTGATTTGTTGCCAGAATACGATCAAGTACAGTTAAAGTCACGAGTTTGGCGCACTTACATTAAGGATTTGTGGTGCGGTACTTTCCATAGTTTATTTGCTCGCATTCTCCGCTTTGATATCGAAAAATTCCAAGACGAAAAAGGACGCCGTTGGAATCGTAATTTTTCTATCTTTGACGACTCAGACGCTCAAAGTCTTGTTAAAGAAATCGTCACGAAACAGCTAAATCTAGACAACAAAAAATTTGAACCGCGTTCTGTGCGCTACGCCATCAGTAACGCGAAAAATAAAGGCTTATCACCGAAAGATTATGAAAGAGAACAACCAAACTATCGTGGACGGGTAATTGCAGAAGTTTACAGTTACTATCAAGATAGACTGGCAGAAAATAACGCCCTCGATTTTGATGATTTAATTCTTCTCCCTGTAAAATTATTTCAGCAAAATGAGCAGGTATTGGGTTATTGGCATCGGAAGTTCCGCCATATATTAGTAGATGAATATCAAGACACTAACCGGACTCAATACGATCTAATTAGTCTGTTAGTGACGCATGGTGAAACGAAAAAAAGTAATTGGGACTGGCGCGATCGCTCAGTTTTTGTTGTCGGTGATGCCGATCAGTCAATATATTCGTTTAGAATGGCTGACTTCACCATCTTGCTTGACTTTCAGCAAGACTTCGGCGACGGTTTACCGGATGAAGATACCCGGACAATGGTGAAGTTAGAAGAGAATTATCGCTCTTGTGAAAATATCCTGCAAGCCGCAAACCAATTGATTGAAAATAATACCCAAAGAATTGATAAAATTCTCAAAGCCACAAGGGGTGCAGGCGAACAGATTTATTTTTATAAAGCAGATGATGAAACTGTGGAAGCTGATTTTGTCATCAATCAAATTCGCAGTTTAGAAAGGCAAAATCCCGAGTTGAATTGGGGAAGTTTTGCCATACTTTATCGTACTAATGCCCAATCTCGCCCATTTGAAGATATTTTAGTGCGCTTGGGAATTCCCTACACAGTAGTGGGAGGCTTAAAGTTTTACGATCGCAAAGAAATTAAAGATGTACTCGCTTACTTAAGAGCGATCGCCAACCCAGCAGATACACTCAGTCTCTTGCGAGTCATTAATACTCCCCGGCGCGGTATCGGTAAAGCCACCATCGATAACTTAGTTGGCGCTGCTCAAGAATTGGGCACAACTTTGTGGGAAATACTGAGTGACGAAACATCAGTTAATACATTAGCTGGACGTTCTGCTAAGTCTGTGAATAACTTCGCTGCTATGATTAGCCGCTGGCAAGAACAAGTAGCAACACTTCCAGCGTCCGAAATAGTGCAAGGAGTACTGGACGACTCTGGTTACGTACAAGACTTGCTCAGTCAGGGAACAGATGAAGCCGAGGATCGGTTGCAAAACGTCCAGGAATTGTACAACGCTGTACTGCAATTTCAAGAAGAAAACGAAGAAGTTTCCCTGCAAAACTTTCTTGCCAGTACTGCTCTCAGTTCTGATTTGGATAATCTAAAAGAAGGAGAAACAGCAGTTTCGCTAATGACTCTGCACGCTTCCAAAGGGTTGGAGTTCCCTGTGGTGTTCATGGTGGGGTTAGAACAGGGACTATTTCCCAATTACCGTTCGATGAACGATCCATCTGCCTTGGAAGAAGAACGCCGCTTGTGTTATGTCGGTATTACTCGCGCTCAAGAAAGGTTATTTATATCACATGCTCGCGAACGCCGTCTTTATGGTAATCGGGAACCTGCAATGCGATCGCAGTTTCTCGACGAGTTACCCGAAGAATTATTAGCTACTCACCGTCCGAGTAGGATGGCTTATATGAAAACTGCGGGTGGCAGTATACCGCAGCGAGGAAGCCGTAGCAAGCAAGGCACTGAGGAAAATTGGCAAGTTGGCGATCGCGTTCTTCACAAAACTTTTGGTGAAGGTGAAGTGACGCATATTTTTGGTTCAGGTAGAAAAATCTCTTTGGCGATTAAATTTGATAGTCTGGGTAAAAAAATTATCGACCCTCAAGTTGCCCAATTGCAACGGATGGAGTAATTAGCTGACAGGCTGCTTTGCAGGCTTTGTGTGTGTAGCCATAGACTGAAAGTATGTGGAATAGGACTTACGCAAGAACTCTCCCAAACTCTTTTCCTACCCTAACGGGAAGCCGCTAGCGCGTCTACATGTCCTTTGCGTCCTTTGTGGTTCGTTTTTTCATGATTTTGCGTAAGTCCTGATGGAAGCTAAGTCAGCTTTGCATAAAATCGTAGCTTTTTTAAACGCAGAGGAGCGCAGAGTCTTTCCGCATTTAATTCGTTACGAATTTGTGCAATGTTGTACTCAGTTATATTTCAACTTCTTCAAAGTGTTCAACGATGGGGAAGGGATCGTAAAAATGGTGCAACAGTTTTTTCCACTCTTGATATTCAGGAGAACCTCTAAACCCAACTGTATGAGATTCTAAACTTTGCCATTTCACCAGCAATAAATATTTGCCTTTCACTTCTATACATCTATGAAGTTCATGCGATAAATATCCATCCATAGAAGAAATAATTCTAGAGGCTTGTTTGAAAGTAGCTTCAAATTCATATTCCAGATTAGGTTTGACATGCAGCATCACTGCCTCAAGAATCATTCACTTCTCCTGAGAATCAAGCTGATTTCATCTGAATAACACCTCTATCAAATTGCAGAGAGTAAACTGAAGAGATTTGATTTTGAGGGGCAAATTTATCAATCAAGTTGCCCCCAAATTTATTAGTTTATAAAAACAGCGCAGGTGATACATGGAAAAAGGCTCCTAGCGCTTTGGCTTGACTCTTACTAATACTTCTTTTTCCATTGATCACTTCTGAAGTAATACCCTTAGAGCCAAAAACTTCTACTAAGTCTTTTTGTTTTAGTCCTCGTGCCAGCATCAATTCTTGTAATATTTCATGGGGATGAGCAGCTTCAAGTTGATAATTTTCATCTTCATACTTCTCAATAAGTATTGCTAACAGCTGCAAAACATCAGCTTGCTCATCTGTCAACTTTTCTCCTAAACTTATAAATTTGCTTACTTCATTGATTAAGCGTTCATATTCTTCTTCTGTGTCAATGACCCGTGGCAAAGTTTCAGCAAGCAACTTAGTGTATTCTTCCTTGTTTAATGTGCTAGGCATATAAATAATACCTCTAGGGATAGGTATTGAGTCCTTGCAGGAACACGTTACTTTTGTGTTCCTGCACAGCTAAACAGTTATAATCTGTTAAGCAGTCGATTGAGTATTTGGCTCAAAAGCTTTTAGCTCATTTTTTCCATTTACCTTCATCATATTCTGTATGTGTGAAAACGTGTCTTATAAAAATAGTCTGACTTTTATAGTTAATTTCAGTAATTAATCTGTAATTATTGCCTTTAATATTAAAAACTGTGTAGCCATCTACAAAATCAGCATCGGGACGTACCTCCTTAACATCCATAATATTTTTCCATGTTGCCGATTTAGCAATCCGATACCATACATTAAGAGGAATCTCAGCATCAGCATGAATATCACTGAATTCACGCAATGCTTTACGGCTAATGACATGCATGATTAAAAATCCTCCTTGCCTAGACATTAATCTATGATGTCAATAGCCGTATAACCTCGCTCTCCCATACAGCAACCTCTACTTAACAACTAAATTCATGTTCTCATTTTGAGAACGTATTGTCAAGCTTCTGTGCAGAAATTTTTAGGAACACATTCCCGATAGCCTACTGCTTCATTGCTAATACTGATAAATCTCACATCGAAAATTTGTCTGATTAAGCTGATTTCACCTGAATAACACCTTTATCAAAAATGCGGTTATCAGTACCAATTCCGCTAACCTCTATTCTATCTGTAAACACCTCATACGCTGCAAAACTCAACTTCTCAGCAGAATACTGTGTCCATTGATTTTTTCCTACAGGACGAGTACCTGCACCACCACCACAGATTAAATAAGTTGTGCCATTAATAGAACGGGTGCGTTCATAATGATGTTCGTGCCCATTAATATAAAGTTGAACACCGTATTTTTGAAACAAGGGAGTGAAAGTTTTAATAAAATCTGGATTGCTGCCATAAACACCCGATGCATAAATCGGATGATGACCAAAGACAATTTTCCAATTAGCTTGACTGCGGCTTAATTCTTTTTCTAACCAAATTAGTTGATTATTCCAGTCAGCATTATTATTAGTATCTAAGGCAAAAAATTGTACTTTATCCCGAGTAAAAGTGTAGTAGCGATCCTTCATATTAAAACCCAAATATTTTACTTGAGGATCGCCATTAGCAGTACGAATATCGTGATTTCCTAAAACTGCCTGAAATTTTACACCTTGCTTCAATAAAGGAGCATAGGGACGCTCAAACACTGCGTTTATTTTCTCAATTTCGCCATTGGTATAGATATTATCTCCAGCCAAGATTACCAATTCATAGGGATTTTTGCTGTGATAATTAGTCATTGCCTTAGCTACAGCATACTGGCCTCCTGCACCAGTTCCCGTATCTGCCACGGAAACAAAGCGTAATAATAAATCTTTTTTGGTAGATGGAGTTTTGGCTATAGCTGGTTTTATGGCACTATTATAATTTTTGCCGTTCAGACGACTGATACTAGCTATAAATCCTGCACCTATGGCGCTGAAACTACTTAAAAGTAAAAATTGACGACGTTTTAGCTTCATATCTTATCAAAATCAATATTTAGGTCAGTTTAGCCGAAGCAATGAAGTGATACATTAAGGCTGGGAAAGCAGCAGTAGGAATTTATGTCCTTTGTTTTTGATTAGCTGCTCTCGGTGAAAGTTTCATGTCCCAAGACAATCAGAATTCACAACCACCCTCTTCCCCAGAACCACAGGGAACTCAACCTCGCCAAAGAAGATACCAAAAAGTCCAACCGTTTTGGAAGACTAAAACTGTCCAAATTCTCAAAGGCGCGATCGCGGTTTTAGAATCAACGGTTGAGAAACTGGAGACAGAACCCCCTCCTGGTAATGTAGAGACGCGCCATGGCGCGTCT
>NZ_JACAEU010000005.1:0-12717 GCF_013388695.1 Fischerella sp. | reverse complement strand
TGGGCATTGGGAATCGGGCCGAAGTGAATTGGGATTTAACGATTATCTTTGCCCTTTGCCCCATGCCCCTTGCCCCTTGCCCACTAACTACTAACCACTAACCACTAACCACTAACCACCAACAACCAACCACCAACAATCCCCTAACTTACCCGAGACATCATAGTCAGCAGTCCTTGTTGACCAAGGAGAATTTCCCTAAGAAAACTGAAGATGCCAACCCAAATAATGGGTGTAATGTCTACCCCACCTAGAGGTGGTACTAACTTCCGCATCGGTACTAAAAAGGGTTCTGTAGGCCAAGCTACTAGATTCAAGGGAAAACGATTTAGATCTAGTTGGGGATACCAAGTTAGAATGATGCGGAAAATAAACAAAAGTGTCATTAATCCCAGTCCTAGACCGAGAATCCAAGCAGTAATGTTAACACCAGTCATTGTTTGAGCTTCTCACTCTCTGTGAAAAAGAATACCTGGGCCAAGAAAGCAGGAAATTTTTTTTAAGCTTTGTAAAGCTATATCATTTTCATTCTAGCCAAATGCGATCGCCCCTCCGCACATATGGAAAAATATATGGTGTTGCTCGAACAGTCTAATAGACCATTAAAATTAGGATACAGTCTGTAAACAAAGGTTGAAAACTATGACACCTTCTTTATCAAATTTCCTTTGGAGCCTGGCTTGGGGTACTGTGATTGTCGTTATCCCCATAACTGTGGGATTGATTTTTATTAGCCAAAAAGATAAAATCCAGCGTTCATAATAATACTTGCGGGAGTCAATTTGACTCTCAAAACCAATTGTCAGTCGGTTTATTGCCTATTGCTGCCATTTATCTGTCTGAGGGTAATTTCTACCACGTTGACAGATAGTGGCTTTTTAACTTTGGGTGATAATGTAGAGACGCGACGGCAGTTGCACGGGCAAAAAAGCTCTGTACGGCACTGCCTTGAGTTTCGCGTCTCTACAATATATTTGTGTGTTGTTAGAGTAGAGATTTAAATACTGACTCGCTAACATAGATTTGATATTAGGAAAAGAACAATGGTAACTTTTTGGCTGAACTCAGCCAGTGTTCTGGCTCAAGTAAACTTTGGGGCGAACTCAGCCAGTATTCTAGGAATTTTCCTGGCTGTGGCTGGGGCAGCCTTGTATTTCCTTCGCACTGTACGTCCAGAACTCTCGCGAGATCAAGATATCTTTTTTGCTGCTGTAGGTTTGCTCTGCGGCTTTATTCTCATTTTCCAAGGATGGCGACTAGACCCGATTCTACAATTTGGTCAGTTGCTTTTGGTAGGTTCAACTGTGTTTTTCGCAGTTGAAAGTATTCGTCTGCGGGGAATAGCTACTCAGCAAGCCAAGCGCAACACGCCAATTGTAGACGATGAGCGAGAGGTTAGCCCCCGCTATAAATATGAAAAGAGATCTCCCTATAAGGCTCAGGTAGACTATGATTTAGAACCACTACCTTACGATGATGAATATGAGGAGGAACGCCCCCGTCCTCGCATTCCAGGTAGCAGGGAAAGCCGTTCATCGCGTGAAGATTATTATGAAGATGAACCCCCCCGCCGTCCAGAACGTCGCAGTGGTACTGAGAAACCAGAACCTAACGAAAGATCTTCCCGTCGTCGTAGCGCTACACGTCCGGTAACTCGTACTCCTGAAAGATTTGAGGATGATTGGGGTACTTCCTCCAAAATAACTGATGACTGGGATAGCTCAGCTAGCGAAGAAAGAAGACCTCCTCGTCGTGGAACTAATGGTTCTTCCCGTCCAGAAAATCGCGGCGATGATATCGCAGATACTACACCCAGACCGCCAAGAAGACGCCGTCCGCCCAGCAGTTCGGAACCTCGACCTGAGCGTCAAGACGATGATGTCATTTCTACAGAATATGTGGAATACA
This sequence comes from Fischerella sp., assembly GCF_013388695.1. NCBI lineage: Bacteria > Bacillati > Cyanobacteriota > Cyanophyceae > Nostocales > Hapalosiphonaceae > Fischerella > Fischerella sp. The sequence goes on along the minus strand of NZ_JACAEU010000005.1, from coordinate 10,809 downwards.
AACCGATGAATCGCTCAGAAGACGAGTCAGATAATTCGGTTAATTTTGATGACGATGTATAAGTAAACTAATGTGGAGGTTGCAAAAAAGATGACAAAAAACTGTTGAGGTGAAAAAAATTACACCGATGTTTTGGCTCCAAAGACAAATTAGTTGGAGTCTACTTTTTGGTTTGACCAGTTTGCTTGTATCCTGTAGTCCTGAAAATATTCCTATTGGACCAACTTCCCTCAATAGTCGCTACACAGAAGAGCAACCGACCTTGAGTGGAAATGGTCGGCTTTTGGCTTTTATTTCAACTCGTAATGGCACTCATCAATTATTGCTATACGACTTGCAGCAGCAAACTTTTTTGCGTACACCACGCTTAAACCGTCCGGATACAATTGTTGAAAGTCCCAGCCTGAGCTATACCGGACGTTACATAGCATATATTACTAGCGACCAAGGTAGACCAGTTGTGGCGCTTTACGATCGCGCTACGCAACAGTCACAAATCCTTACCCCCGTATATCGCGGTTGGGTAAGAAATCCCAATATTAGTCCAGATGGGCGCTATGTTGTCTTTGAAACTGCCAGTCGCGGTCAGTGGGATATAGAAGTACTAGACCGAGGCCCAGAGATCGAGTTAGATATTCCTAATGGCGCAACTATAACTGCACCCCCACCGTAGTTGGGAGTGGGGGCTAGGGGCCCCCTCTGGGGTTGGGGGCTGTGGGGGAGTGGAGATGGGGAGGTGGGGAGAATAACCACTAACTACTAACTACTAACTACTAACCACTAACCAATGACTAATGACTCTTGACTAATGACTAAACACTATATTTTTATACCTATATTTACCCTAACAAGTTTATTAACTGGTTGTGGTGGCTATCCTCGTCTATTGAGTTATCCTTTCGATCCTGGAGGTAGGAGTCTTAACAGTCTTGCTTCGGAATTAAGTCCCCAAATTTCTGGGCGATTTATTGTTTTTGCTTCTGACCGACGTGGTAGCCAAGATGTTTATATGTTTGATATGGTGACTCGCAGTTTGATTGATTTGCCTGGTTTAAATTCTTTTGATGCGATCGCCTCTCATCCCAGTGTTTCTGATGATGGTCGTTACATTGTTTTTGCTGCTTCTCGTCAAGGACGAGTGGCTATTTTTCTTTATGACAGAGAAACACGGCAATCACGTAATTTGACTGCCAATTTGCAAGCAGAAGTCCGCAAACCTACAATTAGCGCTGATGGGGCTAGAATTGCCTTTGAGTACAGTAACAATGGGCAGTGGGATATTTTAGTTTATAACCGTTCTGGGCAACCATTAAATGTGCCACAAGATCCGCGTTAAAAAATTATGAATGATGAATGATGGAGATGAAATATTAAAATTCATCATTCATCATTCATAATTCATCATTAATCATTGCTTACCTTCTTGTTTTTGTACAGCCTCAATGAGCGATCGCACTTGTTGAGTTCCTTCAGAAGGCTCAAATGAGAGGGGGAATTTACGCTTAGCTAGCATCCGCAAACCGAGGGGTACTATACTAAGCAATCCTCTCAAGTCTTTAAAATAGTTGCCAACCACTTGTAAACCAAACTGCCTTTCATCAATCCAGCCACCTTCTTTGACTAGCTCTACTAATACTTTGCGATGACGAATTGAACGGCTGTCAGTTTTTTGTTTGTGTGTGAGAATTTCTTGTTTAATTTTAGCGATCTGATCTAATGGAGCAACATCCATCGGACAAACACTATTACAGTAAAAACAACGAGTACAACCCCAAACTCCTTTAGTACCTTCGTTGTATTTTTCCAATCGATTTTCAGTTTCGCTATCGCGGGAGTCTGCCACCATGCGATAAGCTTTAGCCAGCGCATGGGGGCCTACAAAACTGGGATTTACTTCAAAGGCATTGCATTCAGAGAAGCAAGCTCCACACATGATACAATTGCCTGTCTGGTCGAGACGCGATCGCTCTTCTGGTGTTTGTAAAAACTCTCTTTCTGGTACTTGTCGCGCCGCTGTACTTACGTAAGGAGCAACCGCCTCTAGATTGTTCCAAAAACTGCTCATATCCACTACCAAATCCCTAATCACCGGCATGTTGCCTAATGGCGCGATCGTGATTTCTGGAATAGTATTTGTATTACTTGTTTGTGCTGCTAGCTGTTGCAATCGGGCAATTTCGCTGCCAACATTTTCTTTACAAGCTAAGGCTGAACGCCCATTGATTCGCATAGCACAGCTACCACAAATTGTATTGCGACAATTTTTGCGAAACGCCAAAGTTCCATCTTGTTCCCACTTAATACGATTGAGACAATCAAGGATTGTATTACCCGCTTCTGCTTGCAAAAGGTAAGTTTGCACAACAGGAGAAGAATTTTGTTGCTGCCGAATTACCTTAAAAACTACTTCCATTGCTACTAACCTAAGTCTTGAAATTACTACATCTACCTAAAAACATAGACTTCTTGCAACAAGTCGCCAAAAGGGACATTTATGAGGGGGAAGGGGGAAAGGTGAAAGGTAAAAGGATTAATAAAATCCCTTTACCCTTTAACCCTTGCCCTTTTCCCTTAAAACTAGCCTTTCACCTTTTCCCATCTCTAGCAAAAGTTACTTTTACAAGAGGTCTAATTATTCCTACAGGCAGGTTGCTTACCCCATGAGCTATACTCTTGTTGCCCTTAATTCAAAGCTAGCTGTTAACATGCTGATAATTAAAGAGCTACTGATTCTGGTTTGGGGATCAACATGTAAATCTTAGTTTTAAAAGCTCTAAATGGGTTTGGCGACAGATTTGTCAACCTCTACACTCAATCACCTACAGGATATAACTGTATGTTGATATTAACAAAAGTCAACCGCCAACAGGAAAAATGCCTTAATAGGTCGCAAAGTGGCAATTTTTTTGGTTATATAGAATAGTTCTAGCTTTTGATGAACATCTTGAGGTAATGAATAAGCGACAGAATACTTTGACAGATTTTTGGCTCCTCTCAATCAACAAACTCTAGCATGTAACTCTCTTGCCAAAATTGCTTATCTAAAATAGATGAATTTTTATAAAAGCCATACCTCAATACTCACAATGGCAATAAAGCGGGAGGAAAATCCTCACCGCTTTTTGCTTTCTGAAGATCATAGATTAAGATCAAAGTGTAGCACTAAGTTTAATTCAAACTTAAACAATTATTTTGCTATTATGATTGCATGCTAGTATTTAATATAAAATTACGAGGTAACAAAACCAGTATAAATAGCCGTGCAAGTGCGGCTAATACCGTTTTGTTTATTCGTGATGTAGAGACGTAAAATATTTCGTCTCTGTTGGCAGGATAAAAGGGTATATGCCCAGCAATCTTACATAAATACTATGCTGTCCTAAGTTTGGGAGTTAGCATAAGTTAAATCCTGCAATTTCTTGGGTCTACAACTTAGTTGTAGTGGTAGAACTCAACGGCAATAAAGTGGAAAGAAAACTCTTACTACTTTTTGCCTCCTCAATTTGTAAAGATGGCTTAAAATTACACCGTCGCAGTAACGTCAGAAAAGAAAAATAATTCATTTTCGATGGCAAATGATGGTTAGAAGTGCCGTACAATCACCGAAATTAATACCTGTGGCAGCCATACCTCGAATAGATGGTGAGCAACCATAAAAGAGGATTTTGGTTTGTTATAAACAGGGATCTACCCTTTTGGTAGGGTTGCTAGTGGCTTTGTGCAAATGTCGAAATGCCAAACGCTGGCATAGGTAAACTCTGTAAATAGTTTGGAGAGAGTTAAGGATATTTTGAGCGTAATGACTGAAACTGCAACCGCACCATTAACCGGAAAAGCACTGCTTGCAAAAGTAAAAGAACTTTCTAGCTTACCACGTCGAGAAAGAGCAAAACAGTGTGGTTATTATACAGTTACAAAAAATAACCAGGTACGAGTCAATCTCACAGATTTTTATGATGCTTTGCTATCGGCTAGGGGAATTCCCCTAAGTCCAGAAGCACCCAAAGATGGCCGTGGTCGTGAACCTACTTATCGAGTTAGTGTTCACCAAAACGGTCAAATTGTAATTGGTGCAACATATACTAAAGCAATGGGCTTAAAGCCTGGTGATGAATTTGAAATTAAGCTGGGATACAAGCACATTCACCTAATTCAAGTTGACAGTGATAAAAAAGAAACCCAGCTGGAACTAGATACCGAAGTAGAGGAAGAAGACGAAGAAATTGAAGAAGATGAGTAAATTTTTCTAACGCTAGGGGTAAAGTTAATGGTGAGTTCTCCATAACTTTTTCTCTAGACAAGATGAAAAATTGGTTGCTGTAGTTTGAATATTTCTTCAAACGGAAAAATACGATTAGACCTCTTGCGGAAATTACCAATCTTGGTAGAAGCTTGACTAAGTAGAGAGAAAAGCAGAATAAAACCAGCAATAAGTGGGAGCATAATGAAGCGATCGCATAGCTACTCCCGATAAAAAATTGCTCAGAAACATAGCTAGCTTTTCTCTCGTCAAGCAAGAAATTTATGGTAGCAAGAAGTCTGTCGTGTTTTTTAATTGTATTTTGATAGCGTTATTTGAGCCATCAGTTCAGAATTTACAGTCATTTCTGGAAAATGCACCAGGGTTGGTTGTGGTGATGGCTTTTTTTATTGCTTGGGCTGGATTTTGGTTCCCAATAGCAGCTTTATTGGCTATAGTACTCAAATGGCAACCTGGCAAACCTTTACAACCAAATCAAAAGTTACCTTTACTAGTCTCGCTTTATTTATTAGCACCCTTGATCTTGTGGGCTGCTATCTGGCTTACCAAAACATCTTTCTCTAATTACGGCTTCCTTACTAATATTTCCATCCTTGGTTCTTTGGCAGTGGGCTTTGGCTTGGGAATATTGAGCCTTGTTGTGGTGTTTGTATTGCAATTTTGGCTGGGATGGTGCAGATTTGAAGAGTCTAATATCAAGCAATTACCATCTATTCTGCTACCTATTTTGTTGATAGCTTTATTTGTGGGTGGCATAGAAGAGTTAGTTTTTCGCGGGTTCCTGTTCAGCGAACTAGAACTGAATTATTCAGTTTGGGTGGCAGCGATCATTTCTAGCTTGATATTTGCTGCGCTACATTTGGTTTGGGAACAACGAGAAACCATACCGCAACTTCCTGGATTGTGGTTGATGGGAATGGTGTTAGTACTGGCACGGTTTAGCGATCGCGGCAATTTAGGTTTAGCTTGGGGACTGCACGCTGGATGGGTATGGGCGATCGCCTGCTTGGATACAGCACAACTAATTAATTACAGCGATAAAGTTTCCGAGTGGGTGACAGGTAAAAACAAAAAACCCCTAGCTGGGCTAGCGGGGATAGCATGTTTACTGCTGACTGCGGTAATACTTTGGTTGTTTTATCACCTTAATCTCAAATAGATGAGACTGACTTAATACATAAAAACTCAGCAAGAGTGGGTGTAGGGTAGTTCGCTTCTGTAATTTCTAACCCTGCCCGCGTTAGCATACCTTGAATAATCCATATATCAACGGCATCTACAGAAGCCCCGTTGAGTGAAGCCTGAATAGCAAAGATTCCTGTGCCTGCTGCGAGATCGATAACAGTATGCCCAGAAGAAATTCCCAGTCGCCTGAGTCAAGCCTGCTCCTTTTCTGGGGTACTTGATGCTTGCCTACGATCAAAAGCTTCAACTTGGGCTATATCCTCAAAGTCAATGCCTGCCATCTTAGATTCATCGAAATACCAAGCAGAAAATGAAGCCATATGATATTCGTCGCAGTATAGATTTTGTTTGTAATCTAACCACTTTAGGGCATCGGTTGAAATAGCTCTGTAGAAAGATTAATTTCTGGTTTAAATTATGGTATTTCTCATAGTATGGCAGTAGCCAATCTTCCAGTATAGCGAATATATTAATATCAATTTCAACAATTTAAAAATCTTTAAACACATGAATTTCAGCGTCTGGATAAATAGATTGCTATTGATATCTCTGATGCTCATTACCCTGATCGTTGTCATTGCGATCGGCAGAGTAAAACTACAACCAGATAGCAAAATCACATCAAATCCAAATTCAGAATATCCTGCTTGGAGTCCAGCAAATGTGCAAATGCAGGCGCTGAAAGAGCAAGAAGATAAACCTCAAGATTTATCTGAATCATCCGTCAAGTCCACTTCAACTCCCAATTCCAAGACACAACTTGAATCAGCTAACAAACAAGATGACAAACGTCAAGATTTGCCTGAATTATCAGTCAAGTCTACTGCAAATTCCAAGTCTAAGGCACAACTTAAATCAACAAGCAACCAAGGGAGTAAACTTCAAAAAATTCCTCGATACTCGTTCAAAATTACTGAAGCTTTTAAAGAGTATACGCCCAGATATGAAGTTGCCTTGGCTCATCCAAGCAACTATGGAGAGCGTTATGTTACAGACATTAATGGTCAGTCTATTAACAATCAAGCAATCATAGTACTTCATGAGACTGGTGATTCTGCATCCAGCGCTATTAACACCTTTCAAACAGCTCATGATGATGAGAATCAACAAGTGAGTTACCACGCCTTAATCACGCTAGATGGGACAGTTATTTATATAGTCCCGCCAGACAAGCGAGCCTTTGGCGCAGGTAATTCAGTTTTTGATGGGCCGAATGGGTCGGAAACCATACAAACTAATCCAAATTTAGAGCCATCTGTGAATAATTTTGCTTATCATGTCTCTTTAGAAACACCACCGGAAGGTCGGAATCAAGAACCAACTCATCTAGGTTACACTGATGCCCAATATTATTCGCTGGCTTGGTTAATAGCTCAGAGTCAGGTTCCTGATGCTCGTATTACTACTCACCGTGCAGTAGATCGTTCTGGTACGAGAATTGACCCAAGAAGTTTTGATTTTGATAAGTTTTTGGATTTACTTCATTCTTTCCGTCAACCGATCGCCATCAATAGCGATAACAAACAACAGGCAAAAATAGCTGTGTCAGAAACACTAACTACTATTTGATAATAGACTTTACTGGATACAGATTTACGACTGGACTGATGTGAATTCAAAGCGTGAAAAATCATATTTTAGAAATCAACCACCGATGCACACGGATGGAATTGGTAATTGGTGATTGGGGAAGAGGCAGTTTTCAGTTTACTTTCCCATTAACTATTACCAATTACCTATTACCCATACCACCTTTATGAATTCACATTAGACGTGATTTGAGAATAACTAGCGACTAAAACTATATATTTTCTGGGTTTCCAGATGCTCACAACAAATTGAGGAAGGTAATGTACCGAAAGGAAACGTTTGTCGATCTAATTGCACTTGCAAATTACTTAAGGGATCGATTCCGGGAGAAATTAAAAATTCTAGCTTTTGGATGTAAGGTAAAGCCACTACGTAATCAAGAATTTGCCCGATCGCCTGTACGTAAGGATGACTTTTTTGCTTGTACCAATCATGAGCTGCCAGTCGCGGTTGGTCAAATCCTAAATGTACTGTTAAAGAAGGTTTGTCAAATAGAGCGATCGCCAAAGGACGTGCTTCTTCCTGTAACAGTAGATCGTGACTTTTCGCTAAATGCCGCAGTTTCTCCAAGCGTTCGTAGCGTTCTGCGATCGCTTGTGGGTCGTCTTGCCAGTGTATGGCCATTGTTACCAGATATGTCTGCAACAGCATGTGACCCAGCTTTTTCGCTTTTGTCGCTAGGTAATTGGAATTGTAGTTATTCGATTCAATCAATAGTGGCACGCGATCGACTACTTCCAAACTGTAGCCCTTCAAGCCAGCAATTTTACGGGGATTATTGGTAATCAAACGAATCTTATGTACGCCCAAGTCCATGAGTATTTGCGCTCCCATACCATAGTCACGCAAGTCAGCAGGGAATCCCAACCGTTCGTTTGCCTCTACTGTATCTAGCCCCATATCCTGTAATGAGTAGGCTTTCAACTTATTAATTAGTCCAATTCCCCGTCCTTCTTGCCGCAGGTATACAACCACACCTTGACCCGCATTTTCAATCATTTTCAGGGCTGCTTGTAGCTGCATTCGACAGTCACAACGCAGAGAACCCAGTGCGTCTCCTGTTAAACATTCGGAATGCATCCGCACCATTACAGGATTATTACCGAACTGCGAAGGATTTCCCTTGACAATGGCAACGTGTTCGGTGTTATCGAGGGTATGGCGGTAAGCGTAAATTTGGAAAAGACCAAACTGGGTGGGTAAGTCAGCAACAGTTTCGCGAATAACAATGCGATCGTGCTGGAGGCGATAGCTAATTAAGTCCGCAATGCTAATAATTTTCAGATGATGATTCTTGGCATACTGGATTAACTGGGGTAATCGTGCCATCGAACCATCCGGGTTTTGAATTTCACAAATTACCCCAGCTGGATACAATCCAGCTAGTCGCGCTAAGTCAACAGCTGCTTCCGTATGACCTGCTCGTTTGAGCACACCTCCTTCCCTAGCGCGAATGGGAAAAATGTGACCCGGACGACGTAAGTCTGAAGCTTTTGTCGCTGGGTTAATTGCAACCTGAATCGTACGAGCGCGGTCCTCTGCGGAGATACCAGTAGAAACTCCCAAATTGGGCGCGGCGTCGATACTGACGGTGAAAGCAGTTTGGTTTGGATCTGTAATATTGCTCACCATCAAGGGTAAGTCTAGTTCATCCAAACGCTCGCCTGTCATCGCCAGACAAATCAACCCCCGCGCTTCCACCGCCATGAAATTGATCGTGTCTGGAGTAGCAAATTGGGCAGCGCAAATCAAATCCCCTTCATTTTCTCGGTTTTCGTCATCTACTACCACAATGACACGGCCAGCTTTCAAATCTGCCAAAGCGGCCTCAATTGAATCAAATTCAAAGGCTTGGGTTGAAGTTGTCTTGGACTGAGACACAGATGTTAGCTACCAAAAGTAAATTTTTTTAACAAATCCTTTTCGTTAAATTGTACCTTTTTTAGAAGGTCTGAGAGTGAGAGAAGCAATGATTTGTTGACACTCCCACATCTGCAAAGGGTGCGGTTGTTAGGCTTAACTTGCCTTTTGAAGTTCTTAGACTTTATGCTGATGAGATTTTTGTTCTTGCTTACGGGAAGCCACTAAACTTACGAAGGATTCCCCAAACATCTTCTTGATTGCAGCGTTTACCTAGGGTGTTGCAAAGTTTATATTATACCAAATTATATTGTCAGTGCTGAGAATTATGCCTTTCCACAAAAGACAGCTACTAGTACAAGAAGGCAGAATGTCAAAAGCTGATATTATAAGCTCTTAGTCTATTTTAACGGTCTGATTCTTTCCTTAGTGATTTACTAGTTAGTTAGATTTGCTAGACTTCTTATTTTGCTGTATGAGATCGTGAAAAAGTCTACCGCTAAAATTAGGTTTTAGTAATCAAATGTAGCAATGCTTCAACATTTATCAGGGGTTAGCATTCAACCTTCAGCCGTCATATGCTAAAAGCTAATGGCTTTGGGCTAAAGCGCCGATCGTTGATAGCTGACATGAGTTAACCAAAAGCGGATAAGGATCTTATAATCATGGGCAATTTTAGACGCGTACCCGTTGGGATTGTAGGCGCGTCAGGCTATGGCGGAGTTCAGTTGGTGCGTCTACTGATGGATCATCCAGAAGTAGAGCTGGTTTATTTAGGTGGCGATAGCAGTGCTGGAAAGCCGTTTGCGGATATCTATCCACATTTGGCTCATGCAGTTAATCTCTCGGTAGAAGCGGTAGATCCGGAAATCATTGCTCACCGTTGTGAAGTAGTTTTTCTCTCTGTGCCAAATGGTCTGGCTTGCCAAATTGCTCCAAAATTATTAGAAAAAGGATGTAAAGTACTCGATTTGAGTGCTGATTACCGATTTAACAATCTGGCAACTTATACAGCTTGGTATGGTAAAGAGCGACAAGATACTGCTACTGCTGCAATGGCAGTTTATGGACTGCCGGAACTGTTCCGCGATCGCATTTCAGAAGCCCAGCTAATTGGCTGTCCTGGTTGCTATCCTACCGCCAGTCTCCTCGCACTTTCTGTGCTTCTCAAACAAGGGTTGATCGTTCCCGAAACAGCCATTATCGATGCCAAATCCGGCACCTCTGGCGGTGGACGGGAAGCCAAAATCAATATGTTACTAGCCGAAGCTGATAACTCACTGACAGCTTACGGTGTCGCCCGTCACCGCCATACACCAGAAATTGAGCAAATTTGTAGCCATCTGGCAGGTCACGAACTCACCATACAATTTACTCCGCACCTGATCCCGATGGTGCGCGGTATTCTCGCAACTGTGTACGCGACATTACGCGATCCCGGTTTGGTGAGAGATGATCTCATTACCATTTATAGAGCTTTCTACCGCAACTCTGCTTGGGTGAAAATTTGCGATCCCGGCACTTATCCCCAAACCAAATGGGCTTGTGGCAGCAATCTTTGTTACATCGGTATAGAAGTTGATCCACGTACGGGTCGCGCGATCATAATGTCAGCGATTGATAACCTGATTAAAGGACAAGCAGGTCAAGCAATTCAGTGTATGAATATCATGATGGGTTGGGATGAGACTTTGGGCTTACCGAAGTTAGGATTTTATCCTTAATCAGAGTGAATGGTTAGTGGTTAGTGGTTAGTGGTAAACAACCAACTACTAACTACTAACTACTAACTACTAACCCTCTTCTGTCACTTTCCGGGTATTCTGAATAAAAGAATCAAAAGAAAAAACTCTGGAAGGTAAGCAGGGCAATGGATGTAGAATTACAAATCCTGAAGCATTTGGCGAGAGATG
>NZ_JACAEU010000038.1:0-37297 GCF_013388695.1 Fischerella sp. | reverse complement strand
TAAAGTCAGATTACTTGGGTACGATGGATTCATAGCTCTCATAACGCTGTCATACTTAAGTATTTTTTCTACTGACAGGATACCGTTATGTGGGCTTTCTTACTTCTCAGACATCCTCTGAGGAAGTTTCCGTAATTTTGATCCGTGGTGGTGTATGAATCTTCAAGATTAACCTACCTACACCTATGAATAAATTGACTAGCCCAAAATTCCCAACTCAATTTCGCTTCAGTGCTGTTGTTTCTCAGATGGTAGTAGGCTTGTTTTGCCTTTCCTCACCGTTGGTTGTCGCCAGTGCTACTTGGGCGCAGCAGTCGTCGGAGTTGCCACAGACGAACTCACCCAATGTCAGCGTGTCTGTACCCTTACAGGGTAATAATTCTCAGCCTTCCGTAAATGTTACTCCTAGTGGTAATCTTTCTCCGGCAATACCAGCTTTAATTCAGGTTTTGCAAGGCAAACAACCACAGGCAGGCTTCGATGCTGCTTCTGCTATACCCGTTTTAATTCAGGGGTTACAGGGTAATAATCCACAACTGCGTGCGGATGCTACTTCTGCGATACCTGGAATTATTCAGGCAATGCAAGGCCAAAGTCCCCAGGTTCAACCGAATGCTCAACCCCAGGCTCAATCACTAGCAACTGATGCAGGTAGATGTGCTGGATCAAATACAGCATCTGTTGTACCCGGACTTGTTCAAGCTTTGCAAAACCAAGACGGACTGGTTCGCTTCTTTGCTGCTGCTGTTCTCGGTTGTATCGGCGAACAAGCCAAAGGTGCGGTTCCTACCTTAATTAGTAGTTTGACAGATCCAGATCAATCTGTGCGTTTAGTTGCTGCCTTTGCTTTGGATAAAATTGGTGTCGGTCTTCAGCAAGCGGCAAAGACTTTATCTACTGGGGAACTAAATCAATTGATATCTAGCTTTGACTCTGCTTTAAAAATAGTATCCGATCCACTACTTAAATTCCCACAGGATGCCGTTAACTCTTTGTTCAATCCTTTACAGATCCTACAGCAAGAACAAGGACAAAGACGCTGAAATGAGTATAGCGATCGTTTCACCCCTACTTTTTATTTTTTCTTAAGGATATTTCCTCAGATATATTTATTCTACAATTATGCCTAAAGATAGATGTATTAAAATTAAATGCAATAGTTGTAATGCGGGCCAGACTGCCCGCCTTGTAGCTTGCAAATTGAAGGTATTACTCTTCTGTACACCGTGGTTGGCTCGTGCCGTTGACATTCAGTTTAATAAAACTATCGAATGCATACCATGCCAACACATACCAGGGAATAAATTCTAATTGCAATCCTTTAGTGAGCAACTGCCGAATGGAAAGGGTAGCGAGTCCTAAAGGAAAAAGCATGCGTAGATCAACCGCACCGTTTGTTGCCTTGTGAACTCGCTTGTTTAAGTCAACAACTGTATTGGATACTCCCGCTGCTGCTTCAGATTTTCCACCTGCAATATCAGCAAAAATAATTCCTATATCCCTGAGTGTACCAAGAACGTTTTCAAGACTACCATCGCTACCATCGTGATGGATAGTAATACTACCTTGATCCATATTCATCCGCACGTTACTAACATTAGGATGTGCCTTTAAGGCTTTAGCGAGGCGCTGCATTTCTTCAGCTTGACGGTGGGGGGGAGCAACTCTCAAACGCAGCCGTTTTGGAGTATTACTTACAACTTTTGTAAATATAGGCTTAGAGCGCGTTTTTTCGATTGCTTCCGACATAATTTTTGGCGTCTTGGTAAGACTGGCATAACCATTTTTCACACCTAAATATTCTCCTAAGCAATTACAAATTTGATCGGCTTTACACGGCAACCTTAATCGGTAAGAGGGTATGAGGCAGAAACTCTTCAGCTACAACCTCTCTACCCTCTTTGCAAAAATCCAAAATCCAAATTCATCTGAATTACGCTTTCAGGGATGGGCAATAAACCTATCCCAACACGGGAAAAGAGTGAGACCCTTTTCCCATCAATTTATGCACCATTATCAGATGTATTGTCGGCACCAGCTTCCACCGCTGGGAGTTGCTTTCCTTCCGCGATTTCTGCTCTTGCTTCAGCTACAATGTCATCCCAAGTTTCGCCTATTTCTGCAAAGGCTCCTCTGCTCTTTTCGTAAAGAACAAGTCCGCCTTTGATCAATGATTTGGCTATTGGTTTGCCAACTCCAGCTACAACTGGAATCACAACTGGTGCTAGAAGTACCGCACCAATACCGGCTATAATTCCAGGTGCGCCAGCATCTTCAACAAAGTCAGTGATTTTAGGTGCCATAGTTCATTAACCTCATGTAAACTGGAAAATCCATCAAAACCCCTCATCCTATTTCAGTTGAGATAGATATCTCATCCTGCTGTTGGTAGAGTTTTAGTTAATGGTTAGTGGATAGTGGTTAGTAGTTAGTGGTAAAAACCAACAACTAACCACTAACAACTAACAACTAACTATTTGTTGACTTGAGCATCGGACGCAAACCGTTTACTCCTGCAACTACCGTGGAGCCATTGTTGACTACCGTTGCTGCTAAAGGATTTAGACCAAAGAAAACGGCTACCACCAAAGCAGCTAGGTTAGGAATGGCAACAATACCCGTGTTTTGCTGAATTAATTGCTTGGTTTGACGAGCGATCGCGATCGCTTCTAATAAACCATGCAAGTCATTGTGCATTAGCACCACGTCTGCTGTTTCACGGGCGATATCGGAACCGTTAGCAAAGGAAACGGAAACATCCGCATAGGCTAGTGCTGGCGAATCATTAATACCATCGCCAACAAAGGCAACTGTCTTGCCTTGTTCGTGCAACTCACGAACAACTGTTGCTTTTTGCTCGGGAAAAGCTTCTGCGTGGGTGTTAGTTGGGGCTATGCCAAGTTGAGCCGCTACAGCACTAGCAGTCCGTCTGTTATCTCCGGTCAGCATGTGGACTTCCACATTTTCGACCGTCAACAGTCTGCTAATGACTTCTCGGCTTTCAGGACGAATTAAGTCACAATATTCTATTATACCTTGAAGTTCGTTGTTGGTAGCAACATAAATTGCCGATGCAGGTTTTTGTCGTCCATCTAAAGCCGACATATCCACGTCTTTGTGACGCAGAAAGCGCTCGCTGCCTACATAAACTAACTCCCCGTCAATCTCTGCTTGTACGCCTAAACCAAGCTGATAGTCCCACTTGCTCCGCAGCAAAAATTCTATTTTGTGCGCTTCGGCGTAGCGCATCACCGCTTCTGCAACTGGGTGAGTGAGGCGCTGTTCGGCAGTAGCGGCGAGTTGTAGCACTCGCATTGATGAGATGGTGGGATTGAGACTTTCCACACCAACAACAGCAGCTTCACCTTGAGTCAACGTCCCTGTTTTATCAAAGACAATGGTATCAACTTGTGCTAATTGCTCTAACGCCCTGCCACTGCGGATCAGCACACCGCGCTTGGCTGCGTGGGCGAGTGCTGCCAAAACTGTTGTTGGCACACATACTCGAATGCCAGTGGCAAAGTCTAAGGTCAGGATACTGGCGGCTCGGGCTGGATTGCGCGTCAGGGCAAATACTGCCCCTCCTAGTAGCAAAGTTGGCAAGACTGCTTTTTGGGCGATTTTCGCCGCATAGTTTTCCATGCGAGTATCGTGGACGGGGGCTTGTTCCATTAACTGCACACTCTTGCCAGCCCTAGTATCGTTGCCTAATCGTTCCGTCAAGATATAAATGCGTCCTTCTCGCACCAAAGTGGAAGCGAACACATGTTGCCCCTTGGTTTTGAATACAGGTACAGACTCGCCAGTCAGTTTTTGCTCGTCCAGTAGGGCTTTACCCCGCAGGATCGTACCGTCAACTGGAATTTGTTCTCCTGGATAGACAATGACAGTATCTCCGCTTTGCACATCTTGAATGGGAATTTGTTGCTTTTCACCATTCCGTTCTACCCAAGCGAACTGTCCCAAGGAACTGAGCAGATCCACGGTTTGTTGTGCCGAACAGCGAGCTGTGCGATCGCGGATATTCTCGCCAATTTCGATTAAGTTCAGCATCAGCGTTGGCGTGAGAAAATGACTCTGCCAAGTGGTAATTGCGATCGCAATAAAATCCAAAAAGTCTATAGTCAGTTTTCGCTCTACCGTAATTCCTTTCCAAGCACGTTGGAGAACTGGCAAGGTAGCAAGAGCGATGGTTCCTACCATCAACATCGGCGGAATGGGTAATCCTAACGGCCCTCCCAGCACAGCTAAGGTGGTAGCAGCACCAGAAAGTTGCAATCCAGGCCAAGACTTCTGTGTTTCCTTCGTGCTTGGCAGGATTGCAGGCTTGAGAACAACAACTTCACCAGCTGCCTGAATTAAATGACTCAGATGATGGCGTAACTTGAATTCCGAAACTTTTTTAGGGTTATAAGTCACGGCCACCGACGCCGCCGCAGGCTTGAGCTTGATACTTTTAATTAGCGCATCTGCTTCTAGCAAAACTTGGAGGCGCTGTGCGTAGTTAGGATCGTGGCGCAAGCGAGGCACTCGCAAACGTATTCTTCCCGGAGTTGTATGAATAACACTATGCTCTACTTTGGGAAGGTGCGTGCGTGAGTGACCGTTGGATTCAACTAAATGAGCTTTCCCATTCCTTTGGGTCAAAGTCAGTTGAGAAAATTGACCTGCGGAGGATGGTAGACCCACCTTAACTTGTACCATTGCTTCTCTCTCATAAAAAAATATTAGTCAACTTTGGCGACAAGAAGACTATCCAGTTTGGCAAGGATAATCATGAGGACAAAAAATCCCCTTCTTGCAAGACTAGATTGCTTGCAGAAGTTGGTTAAAGCGAAGGGTTAAAGGAATTTTTCACCCTTACCCTTTCACCTTTGACCTTTTCCTGGCGATTTACTGGCTAGGTATCTTCAAGTCTGTATTTGGTGATTGGTGGAAAATCTGCTAGTTGCGTTCCTTCTGTTAGGCAACTGCTACATCATTGGCACTTTCAAGCAAACTGGCTAAATGCGTTACTGCTGCGGCTTCTACAACACTGCGATCGCGCTTTTGGGTATTAGGCTTAACCGCAGATTTATAGGTGATGGCAATTGATGCCGCACAGGGATTAACTCGTTGCTCGATCACCGTTGGATCTGCTTTCAGTAATGCTTCTAAGCGCTGCACATATTTTGGATCTTCGGCGATCCGAGGCACGCGGAACCGAACTCGTCCCGGAATTGCATGAGCAACGCTATAAGCTACTTTGGCTGGTTGCTTGGCTTGCTCATCTGTTTTCGCTGGCGGAGCGCTAGACTTTTGATCGGACGGAGATACAGGCAGGACACTTGCATGTGAATGCTCCTCAACAGGTTGCTTCCTCAAATTGAAGAATTTACCCAAGCGATCGCCTTTTCGTGAAGGAGCAACCTCAGTACCTTGCTTTCCGCTTTTGTGGAAGTCCGTGGAAGCATGTTCCGCAGAACGGGCAATGGCGTGAGAGTGTCCTTTAACCTGAGAACGAGAAGACATGGGGAGAGTTGCTAATTTCTCTTTGTCTTGCTCTTTTGTATTTTTTGTTTGGTTGTTTATTGGGAATGAATTCGAGCTTTGAGATGTTGCTGGCAGATCGATGCCAGATTGAATCAGATTCATTAAGTGCGATCGCATCTCAACATCTGACAAGATCCCAGACTTGTAGATTACCACAACAGATGCGGCAGTAATATTAATTTGCACGTTATTTACCCCGGCTTCTGCTTTGAGCAACGCAACAAGACGCTCCAGGTATTTTTCATCTCTGGAAATGCGAGGTATGCAAAACCCCACTTGTCCTGGAAGTGCATAAGTAATGCTATAAACTACTTTTGCCCGTTGTTTGGCTCCAGTAGAATTAGCAGACTGAGCTTCTGAATATGAATTGGTTGGTTGAATCGTTGCTAGCTGAACTGCGGCAGACTGAATCAGATCTATTAAATGCGATCGCATCTCAAAATCTGACATTAACCCAGATTTGTAGCTAACTGCAACCGATGCGGCAGTACTATTAACTTGCACGCTCGTAACCCCAGTTTCCGCTTTCAGCAACGCCACAACACGCCCTAAATATCTTTCATCTCTAGAAATACGAGGGATGCAAAACCCCACTTGTCCTGGAAGTGCATAAGCGATACTATATACTTCCCTGGACGGTTGCCTATCGATGTCGATGCGATCGGTCTTGTGCGTGGTGTTTACTTGGGTTTTTTTTTCTGGGGCAGATCCCATTTGTGATTGTGATATCGATTCAACCATCGCTTTCCTCCCTCCTCAGTCCGGACCTGCGTGTATAGGAAAGTTTGCCATAAAGGACAGGGCATAAGACAAAGCCGGGGCTTTGAATGTACCCCATAAACCAACTGCTTCTGGAGTCGCCGCAGTTATTATTTGCAATTCCTTGGGTTCACTCAGCTGACTAACAGGCTGGCGTTGTGGTTGCTCTGAAGTTTTAATGGGAATCTGTTGTGGTACAGTCTGCTGAGCCAACTGCATCAAACCGATCCAGTGAGATACTGGTATATGACTCGATTCATAGGCAACCATCACCGATGCCGCATCACAATTCACACGCACATTTGTGACTTGGGGATCGGTTTTTAGCAAACTCTCCAGTCGTCGTGCATAGGCACGATCTTGAGCTAATTTAGGTACGCTCAACCTAATGCGTCCTGGAATTGCATGGACTACACTGTAGGCAATGTTTGCAGTTGCCTCCATCGCCTCATCGTTTGCCTTGTCCGCAGTATTTGTTGTGAGAATTTCCTGTTTAACAGCTGTTGCTTGCTCCACTTTTGCTAAAGAGGCTCCAGAAGTGACCTGATGTTTAGTTGCAGAAACGCTATGAGTTTTTTTGCTACTCTTAGATGCCGATTTTTGCGGCTGTATATAGTCAATCACGCGACGGGTTGTGTCCGCTGTAACCATGTATACAGGAATTGCAAACAACCCGCTGATTCCCAAAGCACTTGTAACTCCTAACCCTGTAAACAAAGGAATAAAGGAAATTCCTTGTTCTTTCCAAAAATCTATGGATTTCCACGCAGCAAAGGGATCGCTATTCTGTGCTAATTGAGACGAAATTTGTTGTTGAATTCCAAACTCTTGGAGTATCGCCAACATTTGCGGCAAGGACAGTCTATTTTCATCGAATAAAATCACTAAACTGCCCGCTTGTTGATTGGAGTCTACTTTCTTAACTCCCTCAAGCTGTCGTAATTGCTGGGATATATTCTCGATTATCGAGTTATGACTACCGTCAGTAGCACGGATTCGCACGCGGCCACCAGTTGCATGAACTATTTTTAACCCGCTAAGCGCCGATTGTGCTGTTGACTGTGTAGATACCTTACCTGTGTGGTTATTTACTTCATCGCTTTGCTGCTGAGCCGAGATTAGGTCAGAAGAGAATTGCGGCGGTTGACTTAATCTCTCGCGACTACTGATGGTTCTGGTCATTTACCCGATAGCTACCTCAAAGCCAAAAGGTTAACGTCAGATTAAATGTAACTTAAATTTCTAGCTAGTGTATAGTTCTTTAGGATTATTTATTATCAAATATTGTTAACAATCAATTTTTGATACTCTTGCTCAGTCACTATATCCCGGTTGCTCTCCAGTCGATCTAGGAACACAATCCCATCCAAATGGTCATATTCGTGTTGAAATATACGAGCGATAAAACCATTTAACAGTTGCTTTTGCAACTTGCCATTTCTGTCGGTGTATTCAACTTCTACTGCTTTATACCTAGGTACTAACCCTCTGATACCGGGAATACTTAAACAACCTTCCCAACCTTTGACAACTGCTGTTGAATGAGTGATGATCTTGGGGTTAATCATGGCAGTAGGTTCCATTTCTGGAGCGTCTGGATATCTGGGATTAGGACGAGATGCCACAATCATCACACGGTAAGATTGGGCAACTTGCGGTGCAGCAATACCTACACCATTAGCTTTAACAACAGTAGCAATTAAATCATCAATTATTTTCTGAATTTTTTCATCTTGAATATTTTCAACTCTGGCTGCTTTTTGACGCAGTATATGATTACCTAATTGAACAATTGGCAGTATGTCACCCATTTTTATAAAAACTCCTTATAGTAGTTAGTGGTTAGTGGTTAGTGGTTAGTGGTTAGTGGTTAGTGGTTAACAACCAACAACCAACAACTAACTACTAACTACTAACTACTATCTACTATCTACTATCTACTATCTACTATCTACTCATTTGAGCAATTAGCTTTCACGCTGAGTTGGCAAGGGAGCAGGTTTAACCGCTACTTGCACAATTTGTCCATTGCGTTGTACTTGTAATTGTAAAGGAATTCCTATTTTACTGTTTTCTACCAGCTTTTGCACTTGTTCTATATCAGTGACAGGCTGGTTGTTAATGCTTTGAATAACATCACCTTCTCGCAATCCAGCGATCGCTGCGGGGGAACGGGAAACCACATCAACTAATAAAACCCCTCGATCTACCATCACATTAAGGCCTAATCTACTTATTCTTTCCTTAACTTCTGGTGTTAGTGTCACCATTTGAATTCCTAGATAAGGATGATCCACCCTACCTTGAGCAATTAATTCCTTGGCGATCCTTTGGGCTGTGTTAATTGGAATAGCAAAACCTAACCCTTGGGCACCTCGAATGATGGCGGTGTTCATGCCAATGACTTCACCGCGAGGATTTAGCAAAGGTCCACCAGAGTTACCAGGGTTAATTGCAGCATCAGTTTGAATGTAATCAACGCGCTTGTCACTGGCACCAATAGCACTGCCGGAACGACCTGTGGCACTGATAATTCCAGTAGTAACAGTATTGTCTAAACCCAAAGGATTACCGATCGCAATTACCGCTTCTCCTGGTTGCAAATTCTCAGAATTGCCCAAAGGAATAGTTGGTAAGTTATTGGCGGCAATTGTAACTACAGCAACATCTGTGACTGGATCTTCACCTACTACTTGTCCGTCGAAAGTACGACCATCTTTCAGCCGTACCGCCACTATATCAGCACCATTGACAACGTGAGAATTAGTCAAAATCTGACCATTGGGACTAATAATAAACCCGGAGCCACTACCACGCTCTACTCGCTGTCTGGGTTGTGATGGTTCATCTCCAAAAAAGCGTCGGAAAAATGGATCGGCGAACTCATCTGGCGTGCTTACAGTCCTGGCTGCATCAATGCGAACTACCGCAGGCCCCACATTTTGCACCACCTTCACTACAAAGTTAGGATCTCCAGACGACTGAAACACAGGGGGAGGAGCAATTGGGACTTGGACATTAGTTGGGTTTTGAGCTTGAGCATCGGGTTTTGGAGTCTTCACAGTATTGACAGGTATAGAGCAACCTCCAAGGGACACTGCTGCTACACTACCTAGTAGCATCAATAAAACCGTGGTTGTTGACCTTTGGGGCGATAGGGTGGTGGGGTGGTGGGGAGATAGGGAGATGGGGTGAAGTTCTCTCCCCATCTCCCTATCTCCCCATTTGTTGTTATCAATATCTTTCAAATGCAAGTCATAGTCTTTTGTCTTCATCTTTGTTTACTTCTCCGTGTGAATCCGTGGGTGATAGGATATTGCCTACTGGGGGAGTCCACACAATGATTACAACTTAAAAGCATATTCCTGGTCTAGAGTGCCTGAATGTTAAATTGGTGCTTGCTTATATTATTTCTGATGGTTACTAGCAAAGGTGGTAGATAATGGCAATTCCCATAGATAGTCTGTGGAGTCAGGTTCTGGAACGCTTGCAGCTAGAACTATCCCGTCCTACCTTTGAAACTTGGATCAAAACTGCAAGCGCTGAAAGCTTGGAAAATAATTGCTTGGTGATTCGTACTCCCAACCCCTTTGCTCGCAATTGGCTACAAAAGTATTACATTAAAACAATTGCTAATGTTGTCCAAGATATTCTTGGTCATACAGTAGAAATTTATATTACTGTTGCTCAAGGTGATGAAATTTCTCAGTTAGGTGAACGAGAAACTTCTTGGTCATCGGCACCTCAAAGCAATATTCCCGAAACTGCTGCTAGAAAACGACTCAAAACTACAGAATTAAATCCAAAATACGTATTTTCGCGATTTGTAGTTGGAGCCAATAATCGCATGGCTCATGCCGCAGCTTTGGCTGTTGCCGAATCTCCAGGTAGAGAATTTAATCCCTTATTTTTATGCGGTGGCGTGGGCTTGGGTAAAACTCACATCATGCAGGCAATTGGACACTATCGCTTGGAAATTTGTCCGAATTCAAAAATATTCTATGTCTCTACCGAACAGTTTACGAATGATTTAATTACTGCCATTCGCAATGATAGTATGCAAACTTTTCGCGAACACTACCGCGCTGCCGACGTGATTCTGGTAGATGATATTCAGTTTATCGAGGGTAAAGAGTATACCCAAGAAGAATTTTTTCATACTTTTAATACTTTACATGAAGCTGGCAAGCAAGTGGTGATTGCTTCTGACCGCCCTCCCAATCAAATTCCTCGCCTTCAAGAACGCCTTAGTTCTCGGTTTTCGATGGGTTTGATTGCTGATATCCAACCGCCAGATTTAGAAACGAGAATGGCAATTCTGCAAAACAAAGCCGAGTATGAAAATATCCCTCTGCCGAGGGATGTGATTGAATATATTGCTTCTAACTACACCTCTAATATCCGGGAACTGGAAGGTGCATTAATTCGGGCATTGGCTTACATTTCTATTTGGGGTTTATCTATGTCGGTAGAAAATATTACACCTGTTTTAGAGCCTCCCAAAGAAAAAGTAGAAGCAACTCCAGAAACAATTTTGACAATAGTTGCTAATGAGTTTAATGTTACGATTGAAGACCTCAAAAGTAATTCGCGCCGCCGAGAAATTAGCTGGGCACGTCAAATAGGAATGTATTTAATGCGACAGCACACAGATTTGAGTTTGCCTAGAATCGGAGAAGAGTTTGGTGGTAAAGACCATACAACGGTTATGTATAGTTGTGAAAAAATTTCTCAATTAAAAGAAACCGATCAAAACTTGGCACAAACACTCCGTAAACTTGGCGATCGCATTAATATGAACAGCCGTCCTCACACATCACATTGATCGGTTGATTTTTTTGTTTTCCACAACTAACACCACAATTATTTTGTCTAAAGATAGAACAATTTCTGATTAATCATTAAGCAGATTATAAAAAAACATTAAGAATAAATTACGTTGTGGAAAAATTCACAACCATTTGTGGAAAACTTCCTCAAATTCTGTGGAAAAATTAATTAAGTATAATTACCTTGTGGAAAAATCCATATGTTTTTCCACAGGTTTTCCACAGCTAAGTAATTACAAAATTATCAATTAAATAAATTCATCCTAGATTTTCCACAATTTCCACACATCGAAGAGTGGAGAGAGAAGTGGGGGAGTGAGGGAATAAATAAAAATAAACAAATTAAGTAATAAAATAATATAAATAAAAAGAAATAAATTAAGTTAGTTATCCTCTCCTAATTTCTCTCCCCATCTCCCCCACTCCCCATCCCTCCTAAATCCCAAACGGTGCTACCATATCCAAGCACACAAGCTGAATCTGACCATGAAATTAGTTTGCACCCAAAGCAATCTCAGTACTCATCTCTCACTCACTAGTCGTGCTGTTCCTTCACGTCCAACTCATCCAGTACTCGCGAATGTGCTACTGCAAGCTGATGCTGAAACTAACCAAGTTAGTCTGACGGCGTTCGATCTCAGTTTGGGTATCCGCACTAGTTTTAATGCTGAGGTGCTACAGGGAGGAGCGATCGCCCTACCTGCTAAACTTCTCAATGACATAGTTTCTCGTTTGCCAGAGGGAGAAATTACTCTAGATGATGAATCATCCCTTGGTTCTGACAATCTGCCAGACTATAACGGTTTAATTGTCACACTTACACCCAAGAGTGGACGCTATCAGATACGAGCAATGGGAGGGGAAGAGTTTCCCGAACTACCCGTGATTGAAAATGCTCAAGCCATACAATTCAGTGCTGCTGCATTAATTGAAGGTTTGCGAGGTTCATTGTTTGCTTCCAGTACTGATGAAACTAAGCAAGTACTCACTGGCGTACATTTAACAGTTAAAGAAGACACTCTGGAATTTGCTGCTACTGACGGACATCGGCTAGCAGTGGTAGAAACCACAAACGAAAGTCCAGATGCAAATAGCGAAGATAGTTTGGAGGTGACAGTACCAGCGAGAGCACTGCGCGAACTAGAGCGGATGTTAGCTCATAGTTCTGAATCAGAGGAACCTGTAGCCTTGTATTTCGATCAAGGTCAAGTTGTGTTTGAATTGCAGAATCAACGCTTGACTAGCCGAACTTTAGAAGGGCAGTATCCGGCTTACCGTCTACTCATTCCCAAACAATTTCAACGAGAATTGACTTTGGAGAGGCGACAATTTTTGAGTTCTTTGGAGCGGATTGCTGTATTAACCGATCAGAAGAACAATCTTGTCAAGCTCAGTATTAATAGTGATGCCCAAGAAATTACCTTATCTGTAGAATCTCAAGATGTAGGCAGTGCAATGGAGTCAATGCCAGCACAGATATCAGGAGAAGATATGGATATTGCCTTTAACATCAAATATTTGATGGAAGGATTAAAAAATATGTCATCTTCCGAAATTCTTATGCAGATGAATACAAACCTTACCCCAGTGATCATCACACCCTTGGGTGGTTTGAAGATGACCTATTTAGCCATGCCAGTACAACTCCGGAGTTGAAATTAAATCAACTAACTTTATGCCCATGCAATTGGTAATTAATTGGTAATAGGTAATTGGTAAGAGGATTGCAAGATTAATTTCGGCGGCACTTGCTTTATCATGATGGAGTAGGTGCATTGTTTTAACTAAAGCTCAATTACTGCTGACGTTAATTATGAAAACTCGCAGCTTTACAGTGATTGTCTACAAAGAAGATGATATGTACATAGCGGAGTGTCCAGAGGTCGGCACTGTGGATCAGGGAGCAACTATTGAACAGGCGGTTGCGGGGGTGAGAGAGGCGACACGACTCTATCTTGAGGAATTTCCTTTACCTGAAGCGTCTCCCAAATACATAACTAGCATTGAGGTTAGCTATGCCTAAATTGCCACGAATCTCAAGTAAAGAAGCGATTCGGGCACTGGAGCGTTTAGGTTTCGAGCAAGTTCGTCAAACTGGTAGTCATGTGGTGATGAAGAAAGCAACCGAGGAAGGGGAAATTGGTTGCGTCGTCCCTGTACATCAAGAATTGAAGGTTGGTACATTGAGCGGCATTCTTAAGCAAGCGCAAGTCACAGTCGAAGAGTTCATTGAGAGCCTGTGAGGTCTAATAAACCGGTTGCACCCTACTGTTGAAATTATCTATTAGGAATTTAAGATTATCTGCTGTTGCATCGGAATTTCAATCCAGAATTCTGTACCTAAATTTGGCTGCGAATTACATTTAAAGACGCCACCGTGCTTATCCACAACAATTTGGTAACTAATAGATAATCCTAAGCCTGTACCTTTACCTACTGGTTTGGTGGTGAAAAAGGGATCGAAGATGCGCTTCATAGCATCTTCCGCTATCCCCGGGCCATTGTCGGCAATGCTAATGACTACACTAGGAATATTGCCAGAAATTTGACCAACAGCAGTTTTGATTGTGATTACGGGGATATAAGTTTCTGAAATTGACTGCCTGTGCAGTTCTAAAGCATCGATCGCATTACTCAAAACATTCATGAAAACTTGATTCATTTGCCCGGCATAGCACTCAACCAAGGGGAGATCGCCGTACTTTTTTACTATCTCAATTGCACCTCCTTCTGGTCTGGCCTTCAAGCGATACTGTAAAATTAGTAGCGTGTTGTCGATACCTTCGTGAATATCAACAGGCTTCATCTCTGCTTGGTCGAGCCTGGAAAAATTTCGCAAAGATAAAACAATCTGACGGATGCGTTCAGTGCCAATTTGCATGGAAGACAGCATTTTTGGCAAATCTTCAACAATAAAATCTAAATCTATTTCTTCTGCTCGCTCACGAATTTCTGGACTGAGGTTGTAACTGTATTGCTGGTAAAGAGCCAGCATATTAAGTAAATCTTTGGCATATTCACTAACATAAGTGATATTGCCATGTATAAAATTTACAGGATTGTTGATTTCGTGGGCAACACCTGCCACCAGTTGACCCAGTGAGGACATTTTCTCGCTTTGAATCAACTGAGTTTGCATTTGTTGTAAATCTTGCAGTGCTTCGGCTAGTTGTTCTGCCTGTAGCTTGGTTTGATTGAGTAATTCAGCTTGCTGGAGTGCTACCCCAAGTTGGACAGCAATCTGAGTGAGGAAGTTAATTTCATAGTCTTGCCAGTGGCGGGAACCACTATGTTGATAAGCCGCCAGCAATCCCCAAAGTTTTTCCCCAACAAAGATAGGAGCAAGTATAAAGGCATGAATCTGATACTGCTCTAGATTATCAACATGACACTGAGCAAACCCCATTTTATAAATGTCATCCACCGCAAATGTTTCCTTGTTGCGGTAGCGTCCGCCTTGCGTATTTTGTAAATAGGTGTCATTCCAAACCAGATTAATGCTGAGTTTGGCAGCACTTGACCAGTTGGGACTAGTAGCTTCAAAATCACCAACAAATTCACCACCCCAATCGGCATTGAAGCGATAAACAGAAACACGTTCAGCTCGCAGTAATTGACAAACTTCTTTAGTAGTTATTTGAAAAATAGTATTGGCATCTAGAGACTCACGAATCTTGGCAATGACTTTAAACACAGCGTGTTGTTGTTCTGTTGCCTGTTGCAGTTGCAAAGTGCGTTTTTTAACTTGCTTTTCTAAGTTGGTATTGAATGCTTGCACCTGTTGATACAATTCGTACTGCTGAATTGCTGACGCAAATTGTTTAGCGAGTTCTCTAGCCAATTCAATCTCTGCGAGCATCCATTTCTGAGCTTGTGCTTTTTTAGATTCGCGCCAAACCTCAAACGATAGACGAGGATACAGTTGCCGTTGATCGGGATCAAATTGCCCTGCCCACAGAGTTTCTGTGTCTATTTCATCCCGGAAAATACTTAAATAACCTAGTAAATGCTGGCGATACTGGAGCGGTATCATCAACATACTGCGAATTTTAGTTGCCATAAAGGCAGGTTGCAAACTTCGCAAGCCAGGAGTTTGATAGACATCTGAAATTGCCCATACATCATATTCACCAAACTTGTAGTATTCTTGCCAGACGCTGTACTGCTCTAGCAATGGATATATTGTTTGTTCTGGTATTATGGGCTGCTGTCCGCAAATATAAAGCCTGACACAATCGCTTCCAGGTATCAAACATTCTGTGAAGCTCCTTGTGTTGCTACTCTGGAAGTCAGAGGTATCATTTCTAATGCAAAGTCTGCCACCAGAACCATCAAAGGCAGCAACAGCTGCTTCTAAGGCTGGTTGTAATGCGATCGCCGGCAATGAGTGTAGTAGGGAAGCAACGCGGTTAATAATCGCTTCCCGTTGGGCTGTGGCACGCGCTTGAGCAAGGAGTTGACTGTGAGCGATCGCCACCGACAGTTGCTCGACCACCATTTGCACTACTTCAATTTCATCTTCTGTAAACGTACGTGACTGCGAATGGTGAGATACCAATAACCCCCAAAGTTTCTCCTGATAGATAATCGGCACTACAATAGTGGACTTTACCCCCATTGCTGTTAAGTACTCTATATGACAGGGGTCTACAGGACGGCAACGGATATCCTCTGATATAGTCTCACCTGTTTCCAAGTCACGCACTATACTTTGACCAATCTGCTGACTGTCAACATTAACAACTGAGCGCACCCGCGATTGGATAAACAATTCACGGGCATGGGGTGGAATGTCATCAGCAGGAAAGTTTAACCCCAACAGCGAAGGTAACTTGTTGTTATCTATGGATTCAGCAATGACCTGGCCGCTATCATCAGGATGAAACTTGTAAATCATGACTCGATCTGTTACGAGAAATGAACGTATCTCCGCCACTGTTGTAGTCAGAATTTCTTGCAATTCTAGTGATAGGCGAATGCGGTTGGTAATACGACGCAACAAGTTTGCTTGCTGAAGACTTGCTCGCAAGTTTGGTTCCTCTGATAGGGTCATTTCTTTAGGTGAGATAAATATCAGCTAAATGACTAGCGCAACTGCGACGAAAATAACTAGACAGTTAGAGGATATCTTAAAAGTATAAGATCCTCCTAGCCCCCCTTAGAAAGTGGGGAGACAACCTTTTCTAAGTCCCCCTTTTTAAGGGGGATTTAGGGGTATCTTTAAGAATCAAGTTCTGCTAACTGAACTGTATTGGCAAATAAATACTATTTTGAAATTTATTGAATAAGTTTGTCGTCAGTAAAAGTACTGACAAGTATCTTAAATATTATGTGGAGTTTATTTTGTATAAATTAGTGTTATTTTATCGATGTAAAAAGAGTAATTGTTGTGGTAATTTTGATAGTTGATTGCAAATCAAATCTTTGATTTAATTATGTCTATTAAAAAAGTTAAATCAAAATCATAAAGGAGTAAATTGGCGTTTATTTCTATATCTATCGCAGCAGATTGTAAGATTGCTAAGGCTCATGCAGTACTAAATTTTTAGTGGTAGATGCTAATAGTGAGATTTAATTTCAGTCATGCTAATTTGACTCAATTCAATTAAACATCAATCTTCAGAGTACGGTAAACTTTCCTCAACATGGCGATCGCGATCGTGTCCAGAGAATGTCAAGGCTTTCCGCATTTTGTCAACAACTTTTAACAAGAACTGCTTCTGTTGTCCTGTCGCGTGCAATTCATCCAGTACCTTTAGCAAATCAGCTGCCTGCTGTTGTGTTTGTGCGACTAATTCCGCTTGCTGAAGTGCCACCCCCATTTGAGCTGCTATCTGACTTAGGAATTTAATGTCAGACGAATTCCAGTGGCGAGACTCTGAGTGTTGATAAGCTGCTAGCAAACCCCAAAGTTTTTGACGGACAAAAATAGGGGCGATCGCAAAGGCTTTGATGTGAAACTGCTCCAAAACTTCGATATGACAGGGGTCAAATCCCATTTGATAGATATCATCGACTGCAAATGTTTCATTATGGCGATAGCGTCCCCCTTGTGTTTCTTGTAAGTAGATATCGTCCCACACTGTATTGATGCCGAGTTTAATAATTCTACGCATTACCGCCACTGTTAACTAGCCACCAATTTCTCACCTTTAAGCATCCGCGAAGCTGCTTCAAGAAGGGCTTCTTCTAAATAGGGTTTGGTGAAGTAGCCACTTGCTCCCAAACTGATTGCCATTTGTCGGTGCTTGTCTGCGCCCCGCGAGGTAAGCATAGCGATGGGCAAATGATTGAGATTCGGGTCTTTTTGAATACGAGACAGCAATTCCAGACCATCACAACGAGGCATTTCAATATCACAGAATACGAGGTCGCAAGGCAGACCAGAACGGAGTTTATCCCAAGCTTCCTGACCATCACGCGCTTGTTCGACCCGATAACCTGCCTTATTAAAGGTCAGGGATAGCAGTTCCCTAACTGTAATTGAATCATCGACAATCAGCACTGTTGGGTCAATCTTGTGTGCAGGAACCTCTGGTTGATTCGGAATTGCTTTTTGACTCAAAATACCGACAGTACTTTGTTTAGAAGTTCGTCCTTGGAAGATATCGATGATTTCCAATACATCAGCAATGGGCATAATGCGACCATCACCAAGGACGGTAGCACCAGCTACGCCAATCGGTTTCGGGGCAGGGCCTTCAAATTGCTTAATCACAATTTCTTGTTCGCTTAGCACTTGGTCAACCTGCAAGGCCACTAATGTACTTGCCGATCGCACTACGACTACAGAAATCATATCGTCATCTCTGTTACCGCCGTAGACATTGCCGCGACTGAGTTGACGATTGAAAGTCAAAAGTTCTTTTAACGGTTTAAATGGCAGCATTCTATCCCGCCAATGGATAAATTGTTCATCGCCGTCACCCTGCTGGACATTTTTTACAGGTATGTCTAGAGTATCTTCTACGCCGTCCATCGGGAAAGCAATTCTCGCTTTATCAGAGACGCAGCAAAGTGCTTTGCAAATACTGAGTGTCAGCGGCAGACGAATGGTAAAGGTGGTTCCCGTGCCTAAAGCAGAATCAATAGAAATTGTCCCTCGGACTTCACTGATTTTAGTGCGAACTACGTCTAAACCAACACCACGCCCAGCTAAGTCATCAGCTTGGTCTTTGGTACTAAAACCAGGTTGAAACAATAGGTCATATACATCGATGCGGGACAGGGTTTTGGCTTCTGCTGGGGTAATCAAACCTACCTTCATTGCCTTTGCCTTTACCCCATCTGAGTTAATGCCTGCGCCGTCATCGCTAACGGAAATTACGGTTTGGTTGCCTTGATGAAAAGCACAGACAGTTATGGTTCCTACGGGTGGCTTGCCTTTAGCTTGCCGTTCTTCTGGCGTTTCAATACCGTGAGCGATCGCGTTATTGAGCAAATGCGTCAGCGGTGTTTTCAGATGTTCTAAAATCATCTTGTCAATCAAGGTATCCCGACCTTGAATCACCAATTCCACTTGCTTGCCATACTTGATAGCATTGTCGCGCACACCTCTTGGCAGCAAGTCGGTAGCCTGAGAAAAAGGCTCCATTCGCGATCGCGTCAGTCCCTCTTGTAGCTGAGTTGTAACCTGACGGAATTGCCGTGCTACCCGTTCGGTTTCTTCGGTAACGAAATCAATGTCACTTGCCGACTCACGCACTCGCACGATAAGTTCGATCATTTCCTGGGACAGGGAATGGAAAGGTGTAAAGCGATCCATTTCTAGCTCACTAAAACCCCTATCCGTATCTGAACTGGCAAAATTGCTATTTTTGCGGCTAGCAAGTAGAGATGCTTCCAAAAGCGATCGCTCATACAACTCCTGCATTCTCGCTCCCACATCCGAGAGTTGCTGCACTTGATGCAGTAAATTATCTAGTGACTGGCGCAGACGTTCTTGATCCTGCTCTAAGGTGTTGCGGTTGACTACCAACTCCCCAACCAAATTACTCAAGTCGTCCAGATGCTTGACTGGCACTTTCATTAATTGTTCAAATCTGGAAGCATTCCAACCAGAGTTACGCCCACCTGGTAAATTGACTGTATTTGGTTTTACCGTTCCCCCTACCATTCCCTCTAATTCTTTAAATTCATTCTCAATCTCTGGAGATGAAACAGGGTTACTGGTAGATTGTTGAGAACTAGTTGCTGCCACATTTTCATCTTGCTCCCAAGCCAGCAGTTCTTCTAGGGCAGCAAATTCTATTTCTTGGCCAGTAGGATCTGAATTTGGTGCTACTTCTGTTTGCAGCAGTTCATCTAACTCGGCAAATGCATCCTGTGTTGTTTCCGCATCTGGAACTGCTGACGCCAATTCCGCAGAAGTAACAGCAGCACTCTCGGTATCTGCAATTGCTGCTATGTGTTCTTCTTCCTGTTGTGCTTCTTCTGTTTTGAGATTTATGACTGTTAATAAATCTTCGTATAAATCAAGTCCGCCAGATTCAACTGCCTCTGGATTTTCAGAAAACGTCGTTTCTGCCACTTTAAAAGTATCTTGCAAGCTGGTAATTGTCTCAATATCTGCAAACCCTGCGTGTGCTTCCGATGTTTGAGATTGGCAAGTATCTGTAGTACTGATATCTGTGTGTGGTGGAGTTGCTGTAGATGAAACGTCATCAGCTAAACTCTCCTGTGGTACAGCAGAAGCAAGATCTATGCTCTCAAGCTGGAAATCGTGGGAGTGAAATGTTTGTAAGTCTTCAAAGAGGATTTCTGGAATCTGGTTGTTATCCTCTTCGATAGAGTCTACGATTGCGTTTAACCAGTCAATTTCCTGCTCAGCAGATGTCTGTGATAAATCTGTAGGTGAGGTGGTAAATTCTGGTGCTAAATCCAGAACTTCTGGCTGTTGCAAAAAGCTGGGAATATCCTGGAGAGATAATTCCTCAGCTACAGTCAACGAGTCTGTTGAGTCACTTGCTAACAACTCGGCAAAAAAATCATCGCCAGCATCTGCTGATAAAATCAGATCGAGCGATTGCTCCTCCTGTGGTAAATCTAGGTCTAAATCTGCCAGTTCAAGATCGACATTGGAGGGAGGTGAAAGCTGCTGGCGATCGCCAAACATATCATCAGCCGCTGCCGCAGCAAACAAAATCTCTTCTAAAGCCTTGGCTGCATCCTGCTCAATTGGAGATTCTAATTCCAATTCTGTTTTTTCTGTATTTTCCTGCGTCCATAAACTGAGATTATCTTCAGCAGGATAAAATTCTGCGGTTGTTGCAGGCAGTGTCACAAACAAATCATCAATTTCTGACTCGTCGGTGCTAAGAGCCGAGCTATTATCTTCTTCAGTCTCGTCAAACAGACTATCTAAAGTCCAGTTTTCTTCTGTTTTGTTTGTTATTTCTAAACTAATTTCTTCTAGTAAATCTTGATTCTCAGTTTCCGCCAATAAATTCTCAAAATTATTTTCTGGTTGAATAATTAGTTCTAATTCATTTGCTTGATAATTTTGGATATTTTCACTAATATCTGTTGATTGGTTAAAGTCTTCTAATTTTGGCGTAACTATTAAATCAAAGTTATTACTATCATCTTTTTGATTTGGTAATTCTAAATTTTCTGATTCTAAAAAGTCGTCACCAAATAACTGTACAAGAGTTAATTCTTCTTTCGCAATTGTTGCTTGGCTATCATTTACACTCGTTTCCCCTTCTAAAGATAGCAACTCAGCAAAATCATTACTAACATCCTTGGTTTGGCTATCATCGTTTTCAATTGCGATTTCATTCGTCGTGGGAGCAGGTTCGAGAATTTCTTCTTCTATGTCCCAGCTTTCATTAAAGTCAGGAGTCTCGCTTTCAAACAACTGGGCAAGAGTACTCAATTCGGCTATACCTACCTCTGGGCCATGGGGTTCTAAACTGTCGTCGATACTGAGATCTTCATCCTCTACATCTTCAATGCCAAAGGGATTGGATAGCTCCGTTAAGCTAGTAATAGTGTTTTGTAAATCAAAATCTATAGACTCAGGTTCAGCTGTTAGCTCAGTAAAATTATCTGTGTCACTACTAAATTGCTCTGATAGCTCAGATAGGCTGGTGATGCTATCTTCTTGTTCAAAATCTAGAGTTTGGGGATCAAGATTGAACTCGGCAAAATGGTCTGTGTCACTGCTAAATTGCTCTGATATTTCAAATAAGCTAGTAATAATATTTTCTTGTGGAACATCTATTGGCTCTGGTTCTGCTATTAATTCAGCACCATCATCTGATGTTGAAGTGACAGTTTCATCAGCGCTAGCAGTCTCGAAATCGATGGGGAATAGAGTTTCCTCGTCAGTCTGTTCATCCAGCGCATCATTTGTTATATCTAACAATTCAATTTCGGGCGGAATTAATGCTTCTAGTTGTTGACTGAGGGTAATTTCAGCTTCTCTACCCGTCAGAACTAATTCCAAAGCTTGTTTGATATCTGTAATGACGATTTTTGCTAAAGTCAGATAAGAATTTTCTTGATTGGCGATCGCCTGGCTAGCTGAGCGACACAAATGACACCAAGGCGGACAATTCAAATCTTCACCAAGCTGAATTAATTGGCTACAGCAGTCTTGGAGATATTGCCGGGTTTCTGGTGTTGCTGGCTGCTTAAACAACTGCAACATTTCCCGCAGTTTTTGTAGCACCAAGTTTTGGTGGTTTTGCCAGCGATCGCTGTCTGAAGATGCAACTGCTGTGCTTCCTTGTTGGACTAGCAGATCCAGATGTTCATTCAGCCACGCAAATACAGGTTCGGCTTCTGACATGATCTGATTAGCAGTCTCTTCTGTCAGACCAAAAGGCCCCTGTAGATTTTCCAACAACGCTTTCAGGGTATCAGATACACCCAGAAACAAAGACTCAAGCTTTTGATCAACCTTAACTGGCTCCTCTTTCAAAACTTTGAAACAGTCTTCCAAGCGGTGAGCTGTACGCTGAATACTAATCAGACCAAGCATTGCCGCTCCTCCTTTAATAGAGTGAGCCGCCCGAAAGACTTCATTGAGCATTTCTGAGTCTTTAATAGTACTCTCAAGATTCAGCAATCCCTGCTCAATAGTAGTCAGGTGTTCTTTTGCTTCCTCAATAAAGTAACCGAGAATTCGCTGTTGTTGTTCTGGGAGCATAGGAAATTATGAATTATGAATTATGAATTATGAATTTTTGAACTTTGAATGATGAATTTTTTCAGCATTCAGCATTCAGCATTCATCATTCATCCCTCATCTTTTACCTAGTTTCAGCAGTTTCGACTCGGAAGCGTTCCACAGAAGCAATTAAGTCGCGGGAAACACCTACTAAGTTTTGTAGTGCCCCAGAAACTCGTTGTGCTTCTTGGGAGGTTTCTTGGGCTGTGAGTTCCACTGATTGCATCACTTGAGCCACAGCGCGAGAGGTTTCCGTTTGTTCAACTGTATCAGAAGTAATCGATCGCACAAGAGTATCGATACGATTTGCTACTTGAATAATATTTTCTAGCGATCGCTTGGCTTCTTCTGCAAGTTTTGTACCTTGAATTACCTGCTGCGTGCCTTCCTCCATTGCAGTCATTACAGAGCCAGTTTCGCTCTGAATTTGCATCACAATTTGCTCAATTTCTTTGAGGGATTTCGCTGATTTATCTGCTAGCTGGCGGACTTCATCGGCGACAATCGCAAAACCCCGTCCGGCTTCTCCTGCCCTTGCTGCCTCAATACTGGCGTTGAGGGCGAGTAAGTTTGTTCTGGAGGCAATCTGAGAAATCAACGCCACAATTTTAGAAATTTCCTGGGATGATTCTGCCAATCGCTTCACTTTGCGAGTAGTTTCGGCGACAGTTTCCCGAATTTCTAAGATCCCCGCCACGGTATTTTCTACTGCTTCCCCTCCTTTAAGAGCGATCGCGCTGGCTTCACGGGCAACAGTTTCGGCTTCCCGTGCTGCTTCTGCTACCCGTTGAATTGAGTCAGTCATTACCTGTACGGAATTCAGCGTTACCGCCAACTCTTCTGCTTGGCGCAAGGCATCGCTAGATAATGCCCTCGCAAATGTCTCAGAATTGGTAGATCCTTTTGTCACTTCCCGCGCCGCTACTTTCACCTGTTGAACGATATCCCGCAGGTTCTGAATTGTCAGGTTAAAAGCATCGGCAACCGCTCCCAGTACGTCGGCTGTCACCTCGGCTTGGACAGTCAAATCTCCCCTAGCAGCTCCTTCTACATCATCCAGCAGGCGAATCACTTGCCGTTGCAAGTTTTCTTTCGCTTCCTCCTGTTCTTGAGCTTTGCGTGTAGCTTCATTTGTGGTTGTGAAAATTACACGAGCCATTTCATTAAAGCCAGCGGCTAGCTTTCCCAACTCATCTTCAGAATATACCGTGGCTTGGACATTAAGATTACCTTTGCGGACAGCATCAAATTGGGTTTGCAAATCCTTGGTAGTGCGGCGAATTTGTCTCAGGGTAAAATTGCCCATCAAGCCTGCGGTAGCAAAACTGGCAACTCCTGCTGCTAATGCCATTGCCCAGCCAGTGTTCCGTACTGACTCTCGTTGCTGGGGTGGAGAAATGGTTGTAGTAGCAAAGCTGACTAAAGCAACAACCACCGCTGAAACAACGCCGACACTGCCAGCAATTATCCATTGTTTGTTAGCCAGCGGAGCATTTTCTAGGGGTGCGAAAATGCCTTGTTCAATGCTGACTTGGGGTTCGATATTAGTAACATCTGCTTGGGTAAAGACTGGGACTGCTTCTTGCGAACCAGTGATACTAAATAATTCATCGTCGCGATCGCTCTCTATGGCACTGCTGGCAGCCTCATTGCTTTTTTCGCCATTCTGAGGAGTTTCAAAGACTTGATTGTAACTCCTGCCATTGCCTGTGAGCGATCCGGAATGTAGTTGCGAGTCACCCAAGTTAGAATCTGTGACGAAATCGAACTCAGCCTGAATATCTCCCAGATCGTCAAATTCATCAAAATCATCTAAAAACTCGATGTTGCTACCCTGGGAAATCTTGCTATTCAGTCTACTATTATTTGTGCCTTCTTCGGCAAATGTTTCCGAGCCAAACGCAGACTCAAATGCTTCTAGATCAAAACTGTCATCATTATCAAAGCTTTGATTTTGGCTTGCCTGGTTACTGGCATGAAGTTGCTTTTCTTCTAAAGTGAAAGTGCTATTGAAAGAAGCTACAGATGAAAACTTTTCTTTACTGTTGTATCCCAGGCTATCAAGCCCTGCTAAATCAGTATCAGTTCCTGTTTCTTCCATCAGTAAAGTTTCATCTTCAAAATTATTTGTTTTCAAGTTGTTTAAGCTATCAGGATTACTATGTTTTGGTGCTGTGCTGTTAGCAGCATGGATCTCCTGACTATCCGAGCGATCGCTAGATGCTAAATTAACTGTTGCAAATGCTGAATTGCTAATATTTTTCTCAATATCTGCTGATTTTTGTAAATCGCTATTTACCTCTAAATTTTGTTCTTTAAATGTTGAAATATCATCTTGTAAGAAAGCAGGCAGTTCTAATTCTGCTCCATTCCAAACGTTTGCCTTTAAATTGATATCCACCTCTTCTTGAGAGGATGCAAAAGGATTGTCATCAAAAGTGTCTGAAGAATTTGATCCAGTATTAAATAAACTACTATCTGTGGGAATATCAAATGGACTGCTACTTAAAGAAATGTCTTCTATCTCCTCCACTGCTTCTTGTTGTCCAATAAAGGAGTTGAAATCTAAGCGATCGCTATTTGATTCCTCTACAGATCCCAAATCTTCTAAATCTTGCGCTTGTTGCTCAACTCCCACAGAAGAAACAGATGATTCTTCCGTCTGCTGTTGAGAGTCATAGTCTGCTAATTCCTGTTGGTATTGATTGATATTATCCAGTCCATTTTTAGCAAAGCCAGTAATTTCTGGATCTTCAGTTAATTCTAATACCTTTTGATATTCTACTTTGGCCACATCATACTGCTGTAGAACGTAGTAGACGTGACCTCGGAGCAAATGGGTGTTGGGGTCATCTGGTAAATTTTGTACCACCTCATCAATGAGGGTAGCTGCTCCTTCATAATCTTGTTGCGCGTAGGCTGTCAGAGCCTGTTGATATGTCTGCGCGTAATCATCTATACTCGCTGCCATTTCCTGCCTCCCTATGTTATCCTGCCCAGCGCGCACTTCGTAAAATTGCCGTTTGGTCTAGCAGTCGCAGACACTGTTTGTCTTGAGTACCTAATAACCACTCTCCCCGCAAAAAAGGAGCCATAGTATCCGGCACATTTGTTGGTGTCATCAGATTTTGTACATCAAGCCAGTGCATACCACCAATTTCTTCTACTGCTAAGCCTACAATTGTGTCCTGTTCTTCAATAGCAATCACGGAAATTTC
This sequence comes from Fischerella sp., assembly GCF_013388695.1. NCBI lineage: Bacteria > Bacillati > Cyanobacteriota > Cyanophyceae > Nostocales > Hapalosiphonaceae > Fischerella > Fischerella sp. The sequence continues at coordinate 11,783 of NZ_JACAEU010000038.1, read as the reverse complement.
TGCGCGATCGGTGTTTAATGCCGTTGCTTCCCCCAGAAATTGACCCAAATCAGCCACCCAAATTACTCGACCTCGTAAATTTAGAGTACCCAAAAGTAAAGGAGAAGCATTAGGAATTGGAGTGATTTTATCGGGACTTAGTTCGATAACCTCGCGAATACCGATGGCTGGTAGTGCAAACTCCTGATGCGAAGGAATGAAAAACCGTAAGTATAACTCACCTTCAGGACTTTCTACCTGTAATTCAGGACGAAAGTGATCTTGGCCACTGCCTCCTAAAAAGTCCGGTTTGTTGACCATGTTATGCTCATCCTTATCCTCGCAGCAGTTGTTTGACTGTTCCCACCAACTCGGTAGGTTGGAATGGTTTAGCTATATAGGCGTCTGCACCTTGCTTCATCCCCCAGTAGCGATCGAATTCTTCACCTTTGGAAGAACACATTACCACGGGAACGTTTTGGGTTTTTGGATCGGATTTTAACCGACGGCAAACTTCGTAACCATTCATCCGGGGCATGACAATATCTAATACTACTAAATCGGGAGGTGTGGTTTGAATTGCTTCTAACGCTTCTAATCCGTCACTAGCATGAGTTACTGTTAAGCCACTTGCTTTCAGGAGGTCTGTAATCATCTCCCTTTGGGCGATACTGTCTTCCACGATCAGAACTGTACTCATAAATGCCCCTATCGACCTCCTGATGTAGACGTTCCCATTAGGAACATTCCCTGATTTAACCGCAAGCATTTAGTGTATAAAATAATTCTATTTTTCACTTGTACTAGATAATAGAGGTTGTTCTTAAGCTGCCTGATTCTGTGATAATATTTTTTACTCCATCTTTTACCGGATCAACAAGTGCTGTGTATGTTTTATTACTCTCTTATTGCTGGATTTGAGATATCTCTCTACCAGAATTACTAATTCAGTATTCCCAAATGGCTTTGTTAAATAGTCGGTTGCTCCCGCGATTTTTGCTCGCACTCGGTCTAGAAATCCTTCTTGGGCAGTGAGCATGATAATTGGTACGAATCGAAAAGCTTGAGAATGGCGGAGCATCGCACAAATTTCATACCCGTTCAATTCCGGCATCGCAATATCGCAAAAAATTAAATCGGGTTTGAGTTGAAAAACCAGACTGAGGGCTTCTAAGGGATTAGTGAGAGCGATCGCTTCATAGCCTTCTGTTTTCAAAATAGTTTCTATACTCGTACAAATGCTGGTTGCATCATCAATACATAGGATGCGTTGCTTTCTGCTTTGCTCTAAGGGCAGGGTTTTATCTTGTATGTCCTTCAGTGAATTTGCTGTTTCTGAATATACAAGCTGTACCCAACCTTGTTGTACGTATGGGTGTATTGCCTTGGCGACAGTCACGATATCTTGGTTGAGATAGCGGGCTAATTTACGCAGGGAGGTTTTGCCATCTGCCCAATGCTGTAGCTTATTCACCGTTGCCTTTGGTAGTGAAGAACGCAACTTCACTATGTCAGCAAGCACAGGAAATTGCTCGGGGGACTGAATATATGGGTACAGTTGCTTCCACTGTTGCACCTGTTTAACAATTTTGCTAAGTAAGGGAGCGATTTCCAAGGTAGTCAATTGTGGGGTAATTGCTGAATCCACCTCAAAAATAAAACTACCCTGGTGTAAATTTAACAGGTCAAACAAAGTCTCATGCACCAAGCAGTGGATGATACTGCAAGCTTGTTTTGGCTTGATCGTATTCTGCTCTAATAGCATCCACAAATAGTCATACTCAGCTGTATTCAGCGTTCCCAAGCAGGCTAGTTGTTGTTCGTCCAGTTGTACCTTGACTTGATAGTGACGCAAATAATCACTCAGCCGGGATAAACTATTATAGTCATTGGCTGCATAAATAATTTGACCATTGACAAAAAAGATAAGCCAAGACTGTTGTTTGTTGCTATTGGCAGGGTAATGACTAGCTGTGTCATCTACACCTAGCTTGGAACCTTTGTCAGAACTGCAAGCTTCTACAAATAGTTGCCCAGTGCGCTGCCCCAACTCTATCAATTGCAGGATACTGCGAATATCAATTTCATTTAAATTTCCCTGCATTTAGTAAAAAGGCGCTCCTTGTAATTTTATATACATTGTTTAGTTAATTTTGCTCTTTAGAATTAGGAATTAGTGAATAATTTTATACTACAAGTCCCCAGCCCTAGCTCCTAGCCCTTACCCCCTGCAAATCTACATATTATTCAAAAAAAATTAATTTTCCGTAATGTATTTAAACTAAGTGAGTGATAACACGGTAGTCATCATAACTGGCAGCAGTACAAAATATTAAAGAAGCAACGATTTGGTTGTATAAATATCAAGACGTAATATCTCGCGTCTATATATAACTTCTACCTGTCTTGTTTACCTAGAATCTAGGTTAAATAAGACAGATTAACGTAATTATCTAAGGTATAACCAAAAACACGGCCATTAAGTGCATCAAAAGGATTAAAGGTGTGCTGTATTTAGCAGAAGTACAAAAACAAAAAGGCAGTTTACTTGGTGGTGGTGGCAAAACGGAATTGAAACTGCTGGCTTGTCAGCGGACAGACCAGAGTTGGAGTACCGTATCGGAAGAAGTAATAGCTGCTGAGGAAGCCAATAAATTAAATGATGGCGCGCTCGTATTGGTAGAACTAAATCCTCAGCGTCAAGTGCAGCGAATTCAAGAGGCTGGACGCCCCATAGTGAACATTTTGCAGAATTTTTCCCGTCAGTTAGAAAAGTTTAAGGTCAAGGAAGAAGAAATTGACCAATGGAAAGAGTCGCTGACGTTTCAAGCGCAGGAACTCAACCGCCGCGAAATGGAGATGGAAACGCGCTTGGAACAATTGCAACAAATGGAGGATGAGTTTCAACGTTTGGATGCAGAAAAACAGGAAGTTGAAACGTCCCGCGCTGACATAGAAAAGTTGCAACAAGAAATTGAGCGCAACCGTCAGGAATTGGAAGGAGCTTGGGAGCATTTGCGCGGTGAGCAGCATCGTTTGGAAGAATGTCAAGCACAGTTGCAGCAGGGAACTGTAGTTGATGAAGAGCAAAGTCGAGTGCTCAAAGAGTTGCTCGATCGCCTTTCTAGTAGTGTTGCTCCCACAGAAACAGTGCGGGAAAATCTGTATCTGGCATTTGAAATGGTGGAGAAACAGCAAGCTGTTCTCAACCCTCATTGGCAACAACTAGAGCAGCAAAGAACGGCGGTTGATGAACAACAGGCGGAAGTGGAGCGCTTATCGCAAGTCTTCTTGGAGCTGCAAAACGAATGGCAGCAAGCTCAAAATTCTTTGGAACAACAAACAGCCGATTTGAAAGCGAACACAGCTACTCTCAACAGCAAGCAAGAGTATGCTCGGATTCTAAAAGAGCAGTTGCAATACCAGGACGATTTATATCAGCAGATCCAATCCTTAGCAGCAAAGTCTGGTGATGCTGCAAGTCCAGAAGTTGATATTGAAACTTTAGAGAAAATGCCTCTAGAAGAACTGCAAAAGATCGTGCAGGACTTGCAGGAGAAGTTGAATATAGATTCAAGCTTTGTTAAAGAACAAGAACAAGAACTCGAAGATAAGCAACAAACTATAGAAGAATTACAACAAAAAATAAATCAAACTTCGGCAGATGAGCGGAGTAAATTAGAAGCCGAACTGATTGATGAAAAAGACCACTACCAAATGCTGAACGAAACTTTGGTAGGACAACGTCGTCATTTGCTTGAACGTCAGGCACTTCTGAGGCAACATAAAACAGTACTGCTGCGGCGGCAAGGACAAACTCTTGCTAATGTCCCAGAAGATGAAAAATTAGATTTAAACCCGATACTAGAACAAATTGAAAAGCAGCGACAACAACAGTCAGAAGCACTGCAAAATCTAGAACAAGAGATTAAGCAGGTACAGACTAGCATTGAACAAATGCTCTTAACAATTGAGCCGCAAACTCAAGAGCAGGTAATGAAGCGCCAAGAACTGCAAACAATGGAGCAAAACCTGCTATCCTTGCGAACAGCAACGGCTGAATGCTTGGGTCAAGTGAATTTGTATCAAGAAGCATTACAACCAATTCAGGATTCCCTAGATAGTTTGCGGCAGAAACTGCAAGGCATAGATGAATCTTTAGCTCAAGTTCAACAAACTGGCGATTACCAACTCCAAGCTCTTACCCAGATGCGCCAAGTTCTTCTTAGTTTGATTTCTCAACCAGAATTGGCAGCAACATAAAAATTATGAATTATGAATTATGAATTATGAATTATTTTTTCTATCATTGATTATTTAATGCAGATCCAATCGCCTTCTACTTGGGCGATCGCCCCACCAGGAAATGGATCTGTTTGCGATCGATTTGGTGCTGTAATTAAGGCTGTGAGTTTTTCTATTTGCTCGAAACTCGGAGCTATAGGAAGTATTTGTTGTAATATCTGTCGCATAACACGACGTTGTAAAGCAATTGACGCTTTCTGCAATACACGACGATTTAGTTTAAAGGGAAATGAAGAGTAGGCAATTCCTACCTTATCTCCCACTCCTCCCCTCATCGCCTCTTCCCGCAACCGTTGGGCAGCTTGTTCTAAATATTCCACTTCTGCTTGCAGTAGTTCTGCTGTTTGGGCTAAAGCTGATTCTACTTTAGGATTGAAATTTTCACACAGATATGGTAAAAGCTCTTGGCGAATGCGGTTCCGGGCATACTTGAAATCAAGATTTGTAGAATCTTCCCAAATTGATAGTTGGAAGTCTTGGCAAAATTGACCTGTTTCTGTACGAGTGATTTCTAAAAGTGGGCGCACTAACGCAATGCCATCAACAAGTGAACGCCGCCAAGTTAAAGCTTGCAAACCATCTGCCCCAGTACCGCGAATTAAGTTGTAAAGCAGAGTTTCTGCTCGATCGCTAGCTGTGTGACCTGTAACTATGCAATTATAATTATGCTGCTGGGCGATCGCACCTAAAACTTTATACCGCCAATCGCGTGCGGCAGCTTCACTATCTAAAGGCTCGTGAGCTATTTCTAAATAAAATGGAATACCCCAATTTTTCGCTAAATTTTCTACATGTTGAGCATTAGCTTGAGAGTCTGAACGCCAGCGATGATCGCAGTGGGCAATGCCTAAATACCATCCCCATTTTGGTTGTAAATCTAACAGTAATTTGATTAAACACAACGAATCTTGTCCGCCGGACACTGCAACTAGTAGGCGCTGGTTGCGTTCAAATAGTTGACGCGATCGGATAGTGCGATGGATTTTTGCATGAAGGGGAGTCCATACCATTTTGGATTCGCAAGGCAGACAGACGGACGTAGATAAACGCAGATAATTTTCTATTGTATTGACATGTAGAATAAATCAATCTCCTGTAACTAAATTTATAGTTCCCAAGAAATTGTGGCTAATCTCCAATCTATATATTTTCCCCCTCTCTGCTTGCGGAGAGGGGGTTAGAGGGTGAGGTTACTAAAAGAACCAACCGTAGGAGTGTAAACCCTTACCCAAAAGATTGACTCCTAAATAGCAAACCCAAACAACAACAAAACCACTGGCAGCTAAAATGGCCGGACGACGCCCTTGCCAACCGCGAGTAATACGGGCGTGGAGATATGCCGCAAATACTAACCAAGTAACCAGTGCCCAGGTTTCTTTAGGGTCCCAACTCCAGTAAGAACCCCAGGCTTCGTTAGCCCAAACTGCACCAGCAATAATACCAATCGTGAGGAGAGGAAATCCTAATCCGATGATGCGATAGCTGATGTTGTCTAGAGTTTCGGCAAGGCTAAGGCGCTGGGGTGAGAGGGGTTCGGAATTTTGGATATTGGATTCTGGATTTTCGATTACGGGTGCTAGTACCGTATCCAAAACAGCGGTTTTACCGTTGCTAGTGGTTTCATAACGGGCAGCACCATTATTTTCTGCTGCTAGTGCAGGTGATTGAGAAACTAATTCACCTGCTTTCTGCAAGCGATAACCGTTGCTGCGATAGCCACCAGTTCCTACAGAACTACCTTGGAGTTGGATATCTTGCCCGCGAGTAACGACGAGGAAAGCGATCGCCAGCAGTGAACCTACCAGTAAAGCGGAATAACTCAACATCATCACGCTGACATGCATCATCAGCCAATTCGACTTCAATGCAGGTACTAAAGGTTCTGCCACTTGCATTTGGGATGGTAGTGTGAGAGTGGCAAAAGCAGTGATGACCATCGCTACGGGGGCGGTAAAAACTCCCACCAAGCGGCTACGGCTGTTGTTTTCGGCAATGAGATGGATGGTGGTGATCCCCCAAGCTAAGAAGAACAAGGACTCATATAAATTACTGAGAGGGAAATAGCCAGCCTCTAGCCATCGGGCCCCTAACATGGTGGCGATGCATAAATTCGCGATCGCCATTCCTGCGGTTCCCAAAGCTGGCAGGTAAGACAGATTGGGAAAAGCTGCCCCACTCCAATAAACCAGCATAGTGGCGAAGAGAACAGCAAAGGAGGTATTGTCTAGCCAGTTCTGGAGTTGCACCAGATTCATACAGTATTCTCCCCTATGGATTCCTAAAAGTGTGAATTCTAACAGTTCTGATCCTATCTGTTTCGGGGCGTTTAGTGATTAGTTGTTGGTGGTTGGCGGTTAGTGGTTAGTAGTTAGTAGTTAGTGGGCAAGGGGCATCGGTAAGGAAACCAATGCCCAATTCCCAATGCCCAATGCCCCACTCTCCTACTCCTCTCCTCTGATTGAGGGACTAGGCAGAGGGGCTACTCCTTTGGTTTTTTTGAGTGCTAGAAATATGTTGTAACGATTACTACGACTATCGCTAACAGCAGTTGTTACACCAATTGAGCGTGTTGCTGCTAATAATAATTGTTGATTTGGTAATAAGGTCGGAAGAGGAAAATTTTTCGCCGTACGTTCTACATCTAAGAAAAAGTGACCATTTGTAGGATCGGGTTCTGAAGGAACTGTTTCTCGAAATTGAGGAGTACTAGCTAATGTGTTACTGGGTTTAGGGATTATTTTATCGCTGACAGGAGCACCAAACGCCAGAAAAGCAACATCTTCATCTAACCAGCCGTGGGTGGCGGTTAAGATACCCGATGTCCCAATCCAATTGACAACTGGTTTACCTGCCACTGTCTTTTGCTGGATCTGGAATTGGTATTGAGTTTTCATGACTTCATCGATCTGTTTTAAAGATGCCTCTGCACGATCGCGATCGCTTGTTCGTACCATGAATACTAAGGAAGCACGAAAATCGTCTGATAAACCATTTTTGGGACTAGAGGGAATAACTGAGACAGAAAATTCATTACCCATCCAACTCAGCAAATCATCCTCTAAATCGAGATTTGTCAGAGATTTCACACCTGCCCGCAGTTGTTCTGGTGGAAAGGGCGAGAGTGGATTTCCTTGAGAGGTGGAAACGTAATCTTTCCACAACTGCTGTAAATTACCGCCAGACAGCATCATTAAAGTTTCAGCTGGCACGCGCTTTTGCATATTACCAGCTTTATTTTCTACTGCCAGTACGCGCTGACCGTTGGGATTTAACCAAGAAATACCTTTAATGCGTATTCCTTGTGACTCCAGGGTAATCGATCCAGCTAAACCTTGATTATTCTGCAACTGTGCCAGCACTTGAGCAGGCAAATGACGATTACCGGATGCAGCAGCAATTTTGGCAGAGTAAGGCACATTTACATAAAACTGGGCAAAAGGTTGATAAGTAGCAATTTTAGGAAAATTATCGGTAAAACCTGCTGTTTTGGATAATGTTGTCTTATTCTTATAGGCAGTAATAGCTCGTTCTGTGGTTTTCGGACTATCGGTGACGATCAGGAAGCGCCCATCTAGGACTGCTGTTGACAAGCTTTCTGTTGATGTAGGGTCGGTTTCTTTAATAGCGATTCCTTTATAGGTGCGGTCAATCCATTTACCCTGTTTCAGGGCTTTAGGTTGTGCCAAGATGCTTTTAGCTTGTTCGGGGTTTTTGATCGGCAGTACTACTACCAAAGACTGCTGATTCATAACACTACTGCCATCAGTAGCTACAGGGTTGGGTGCAGGTTTGGTTGCCTCTGGGGCAAGAATGGCGATCGTGACTTGCTCGCCAACCCAAGGACTGATATGTTTTTGAAAGTCGTAACCATTGTTGGTGAGAAAGCGATCGCGCAACTGCACTAGATTCTTATCAAGTTCGACTTGGGTTTGTTTTGTCCCAAACTCCCGGAATTTCTGCCATTGTGCAGGATCGGTACTTAGAGAAGCCGTGAACAGGGCATCTTGGGGAATTATATTTGCACCTACTGGCAAATCTCTAGCAAAAGGTCGTCCTTGTGTTAACAGCCAGTATGCTGCTACACCACCACCAATCAATAAACCCGCTGACGAAAGTGTTAGTACCAGAGCTGGTTTATTTTTCTTATTCTTCATCAAAGCAGATACGACGGGCAGCGCCATTGAAACAAATACCTCATCATCGCGAATTGGTTACTTGCTGTGTTGGCAAAGTAAACCAAAATATTTCTCCAGCATGGGGAGTGTAAATTATATTTATTTTATTTATTTACTCTAGACAGTGATTATACTTCCGTAATAAACTATCATTTTTTTCTGAAATTGCCACCTTAGTTATTAGTCATAATTTTGTAGCGATTTTCCATTTTTCGGTTTTGTTTTGAATTTTGGTGATAAATCCTTCATTTTAGAAACTCTGATCGGATTATTCTGAAAACAGGATTTTAGAGTTGATTGATCGAGTAAATCCTATGAGGATTTGAGCTAAATTTTAAGCATCCCACGCTATTTACGATCTTAGGGCTGGGTTTGGCGATCGCATATTATTCTCACCATAAGGCTGCGACTACTGAGTTCTAAATTTAAAAATAAACAAAAAGTATATGTAGTAGATGTTACAAACCTCCGCCTACTAAACAGATCCATTGCTAAGCATCTACTGCTTCTTGGTTTTTGACTTCTTGCACTAACTGCATTGAACCCAAATATTTTGTTAAATAAGGTGAAAAAACTTCATAAATTAAAGTTAAAGGCTGTCCATGATGCCAAAATAAGTAATGCCGTCCCCAAAAAGGGCCAGTCTCTTCAAAGCCAGCTTCTAAAGCATCTGAGTAACCGTAGTAAATTCCCTGGACATCGCGATATAACTCTGTGCGGAGACGAGCTAAACTAGCCCAAATCGGCAATGAACGATTTTGTAAATACTCATCTACATGAGAGGCTTCCCACCATGAAGTGGCATAGGCCAACCGCTGCCCAGAGGCGGTACGCAGCCACACCTGTCGCCGCAGCCTTGGCCCTGGTACGGCTTTGATCAAATCGGGTGCGCCATCCAAGTCCATACCAATCAATGACATGTCAATGACATCCACTTCCGTTGGCTCACCTGTGAGCAACTGTAAATGTCTTGTTGGGGAGCCATCGCCTAAAAGTAGCAACTGCCAAGCTGGTGCTAGTTGAGTGTGGGGCAAACTTTGTTGAATAACTTCCTCCCCACCTTGCCATATCGGAGTGAGGCGATGCCACCCCGTGGGCAATGCTAAGTTGTTTGTCGGTGTAAAAGTAGCAGTCAATGTTCTTTACAAAAGTTCACCTATCTCTATGAAAGCATAAAAAACATAGCTGCCCAAGAGGAATAGGAGAGATCGGAACCCAGGGGCTAGCAGCTAGAGATTAGTGTAAAACTAATCTCTGATACTTATTTCAAATACTTATATATAGTGACCAGTTTCTAGCCACATAAAAAATGCGGATGGCGAGACTCGAACTCGCAAGGCAAAGCCACACGCCCCTCAAACGTGCGCGTATACCAATTCCGCCACATCCGCAAGGTTGTCCTGAAGATTAAATATAACACAACAAAATCACTATAGTGGAGTCGTCATACTTAAATTTTCACTAATTAAAGAGTTCATATGCACAAAATTTTTCAAATAGATATATCAGACTGACAAGAATGGGCATAGCGAGTCTAACAGACGTATACGGCTTGCCACGCCTGTCTACCATCAAACAGAAGCTCGCTAAATTGTAAAATCACAGTGCGCTCCTCTGGCTTGGAGTGGGAAGCAAAGACTAGCGGCAATGATGTTGGTAGTAAGCGCGAAAACTCTTTAAGGCAGTGAAGCCAAAGCCTTAGGCTATGTCATCTCCTGTCATAATTTTGAAATCAGGCGAAAGCGTTGTTTAAAATTTGCTGGGAGAGAATGTCAATCTAAAACTTAACTGATATCGAAGCTAGAAGATGAAATTTGACAAAATTTTAATTGCTAATCGGGGAGAAATCGCACTTCGCATTCTCCGGGCTTGTGAAGAAATGGGGATTGCGACTGTAGCGGTTCACTCCACCGTTGACCGCAATGCACTCCACGTCCAACTTGCGGATGAAGCGGTTTGCATTGGCGAAGCCGCTAGCAGTAAAAGTTATTTAAATATTCCCAATATTATTGCTGCTGCTTTAACGCGCAATGCCAGTGCCATCCATCCTGGTTATGGTTTTTTAGCAGAAAATGCTCGGTTCGCAGAAATCTGTGCTGACCATCATATTGCCTTTATTGGCCCTTCTCCAGAAGCTATCCGGTTAATGGGAGATAAGTCTACAGCTAAAGAAACCATGCAAAAAGCAGGAGTACCTACAGTACCGGGTAGTGATGGGTTAATAGAGTCGGAAAAAGAAGGATTAGCGATCGCCAGAAAAATTGGTTATCCCGTCATGATTAAAGCTACTGCTGGTGGTGGTGGACGGGGTATGCGTTTGGTACGCTCAGAAAGCGAATTCGTCAGATGTTTTCAAGCCGCACAAGGCGAAGCAGGAGCAGCATTTGGTAATTCCGGGGTTTATTTAGAAAAATTTATCGAGCGTCCCCGCCATATAGAATTTCAAGTTTTAGCGGATAACTACGGTAACGTCATCCATTTGGGCGAACGGGATTGCTCAATTCAACGCCGCAATCAAAAACTTCTTGAAGAAGCTCCCAGTCCTGCTCTTGACTCAGAACTGCGCGAAAAAATGGGACAAGCAGCGATCAAAGCAGCTGAGTTTATTAACTATACGGGAGCAGGAACGATCGAATTTCTCCTAGATCCCTCCGGTCATTTTTACTTTATGGAAATGAATACCCGGATTCAAGTTGAGCATCCCGTTACAGAAATGATTACCGGGGTAGACTTGGTTGTCGAACAAATCCGTGTTGCTCAAGGAGAAAGACTTAAGCTGACTCAAGACCAAGTTGTTTTACGGGGTCATGCGATCGAATGCCGGATTAACGCCGAAGATCCCGACCATGACTTTCGTCCCTCTCCTGGAAAAATCAGCGGCTATCTTCCGCCAGGAGGCCCTGGTGTCCGGATTGATTCCCACGTCTACACCGATTATCAAATTCCTCCGTATTACGACTCTCTGATCGGTAAGTTAATTGTTTGGGGGCAAGACCGTCCTACAGCCATTAACCGCATGAAAAGGGCGCTACAGGAGTGTGCAATTACAGGACTGCCCACAACCATCGGGTTCCATCAAAAAATTATGGAAAACCCGCAATTTTTGCAGGGTGATGTATACACCAATTTCGTGCAAGAACTGCAAGATTAGGGACTAGGGGGATGGGAAATTGGGAATTGGGCCGAAGTGAATTGGGAATTGGGAATTGGGCATTGGGAATCGGGCCGAAGTGAATTGGGATTTAACGATTATCTTTGCCCTTTGCCCCATGCCCCTTGCCCCTTGCCCACTAACTACTAACCACTAACCACTAACCACTAACC
>NZ_JACAEU010000037.1:0-27532 GCF_013388695.1 Fischerella sp. | reverse complement strand
CTGCTATGGATAACAATTATATGGTTCAGGTTCTCAATTGTTTTTTCATTAGCAACACTTTAGATTCTTCTGATTCCTTGTGTCAAGCCTGATTGAGATGCTCTTACCCTGTGATTGTTAGTGGTTAGTAGTTAGTAGTTAGTAGTTAAAAATTCAAAATTCAAAATGCAAAATTAAGAAGAAATAAAAATTTTTAATTAATTTCGGGTACAAGCCCCCAATTTTAATTGTGGGGATTTCAATTTTGAATTTTGAATTTTGAATTTTTAATTGGAGCGAAGCGAGTGACCACATATCGACTTCACGCTTGCGTCCACCTGGTTTGGCCTCTGGAATCAGGTCACTGAGAAATTCATATTGTGCATATGTCAGGTTGCTGGGGTAAGCTTTACTCATGTCGCTCTCTCGGTGCTGTTTATTATCTATTCACAGCTTATACTGAGAGAACTTTTTTACAACCTGCCCTACTTTTCAAACACCCTCTAGGTAGGGACTGCGCTCAACATTTTTGTTCAAAGTACTTCAACAAACATTGCTGTCATTGCTTCCGAAGGTTTTCCCTGCCAAAGATAAAAATAAATACAGATGTTTTCACAATCGCTGCAAGTGTAGATCGCACAGTACAACAAAAAAACGGTAGAGGATTTTCATCCTCTACCGTTTTCAATTTCTAAATTTTAAATTTCAGACTAAATTCAAATTCCAAAACCTAAAATCTACTCAACACCAGGAGTCATCAATTCTCGGCGCTGTTCGGCGCGTACTGTCACAGTACCGCCTTCTTCCACATCAACAATAGCGACGTCACCCTCCTTGATACGACCAGACAGAATCTCTTCTGCGAGGCTATCTTCTAGCAAGCGCATAATTGCCCGACGTAACGGTCTTGCACCGTAGCTGGGGTTGTAACCCTCTTGCAACAGCCGCTCTTTGAAGCGATCGGTAACTTCCAAAGAAATTCCTTTTTCGGTAAGGCGACCGAATACTTCCTTGAGCATGATATCGGCAATTTGCATTACCTCTTCCTTGCTCAGTTGACGGAAGACGATAATTTCATCCAGACGGTTGAGGAATTCTGGACGGAAGTAGTTCTTCAGTTCTTCATTCACCAAGAACTTAATTCGGTTGTACTGCGACTCGCTAGCGTCTTCAGAGAACTCGAAGCCAATACCGCCACCACCTTTTTCAATCACCTTGGAACCAATGTTGGATGTCAAAATTAGCAAGGTATTCTTGAAGTCAACTGTACGACCCTTAGCATCGGTTAAGCGACCGTCTTCCAAAATTTGCAGCAGCATGTTGAAGACATCGGGGTGCGCTTTTTCGATTTCGTCGAACAGCACCACGGTGTAAGGACGACGGCGTACTGCTTCGGTGAGTTGACCGCCTTCGTTGTAGCCAACGTAACCTGGAGGCGAACCGATTAACTTGGAGACGGTGTGGCGTTCCATGTATTCGGACATATCCAGGCGGATCATTGCTTCTTCGGAACCGAAGAAGTAAGATGCCAATGCTTTTGCCAACTCGGTTTTACCTACACCAGTAGGCCCGGAGAAGACAAAGCTAGCGATGGGTCGGTTGGGGTTCTTTAAGCCAACACGAGCGCGGCGAATTGCCCGTGAAACTGCTTTCACAGCATCTTCTTGACCAATTAGGCGCTGATGCAAGGTGTCTTCCATGTGTAGCAACTTTTCGGACTCGGATTCGGTGAGTTTGTTCACCGGTACGCCTGTCCAAGAAGCAACAATATGGGCAATGTCTTCTTCGTTAACTACAGGTTCTTCGCCATCTGCACGACCACCACCAGCCTTGCTTTGAGCGATCGCGCGAATTTCGGCTTTGATTTCCATTTCGCGATCGCGTAGTTCGCCAGCGCGGTCAAAATCTTGGGCGCGAACTGCGTCGTCTTTTTCTTTTAATATTTGGCGCAGTTCTTTGTCCAATTCCTTGGCTGCGGGTGGTAGTTGGGAGTTAATCAAGCGTACCCGAGAACCAGCTTCATCAATCAAGTCGATGGCTTTGTCTGGTAAGTAGCGATCGCTAATGTAACGGTCGGACAATTTCGCCGCCGCAATCAACGCATCGTCGGAAATTTTCAGTTTGTGGTGTTGCTCGTAGCGATCCCGCAGACCCCGCAAAATTTCTATTGTTTCATCCACAGTTGGTTCACCGACCATCACTGGCTGGAAGCGACGTTCTAGGGCTGCATCCCGCTCAATGTGCTTGCGGTATTCATCTAGAGTTGTGGCACCAATGCACTGCAATTCACCTCTGGCCAAGGCTGGCTTGAGGATGTTCGCCGCATCAATAGCGCCTTCCGCCGCACCCGCACCAATTAAGGTGTGTACTTCGTCTATTACTAAAATTACATTTCCCGCCTGACGAATCTCATCCATGATTTTCTTCAGACGCTCTTCAAATTCACCTCGGTACTTTGTTCCTGCTACGAGTAAACCAATATCTAATGTGACTACGCGCTTGTCTTCCAAAATGTCGGGGACATCTTTGTTGCCAATGCGTTGCGCTAAACCTTCGGCGATCGCGGTCTTACCGACCCCTGGTTCTCCAATCAGCACCGGATTATTTTTGGTGCGGCGACCCAAAATCTGAATCACTCGCTCGATTTCCTTGGCGCGTCCCACCACGGGATCGAGCTTGCCATCCAACGCCATTTGCGTCAAGTTGGAGCCGAATTCATCTAAGGTCGGGGTCTTATTGCGTCCTGATTGAGCACCGGGAGCGCCCACCTCAGCGGTTTCTCCCAGCATCCGGATTACTTGAGTTCTAACCTTAGAGAGATCCACGCCCAGGTTTTCTAGCACCCTGGCTGCTACACCTTCCCCTTCTCGGATCAGGCCCAACAGCAGATGCTCGGTGCCAATGTAGTTATGCCCTAATTGGCGCGCTTCTTCCAAGGATAGTTCTAGAACCCGCTTTGCCCGTGGCGTAAACGGAATTTCCACAGCGACAAAGCCCGATCCTCGACCTATGATTTTTTCTACCTCAATCCGAGCATCCTTGAGATTGACGCCCATAGATTTCAGCACCTTGGCCGCCACTCCGGTACCTTCTCCAATCAGACCCAGGAGGATCTGCTCGGTACCCACAAAATTGTGTCCCAGGCGGCGTGCCTCTTCCTGGGCCAGCATGATTACCTTAATGGCTTTTTCTGTGAAGCGTTCAAACATGGCATTTTTCCCATCACCTGCGTCGTGCCGGTACGCTGATTTTAGCACAGCCAAATAAGTTGAATGTCTGTATAAAGAAATAGACATTCAACCAGGATCACCCAGGATTGATGGGAAATTGTTTGCTATTTATTACTTTTTATTGACTATGTATTGAGGAGCTTGAATTTACCGTCTTTTCTGGAGATTGACTACAGACGAAAAGTTTAGATTTATGAGTTTTTAATGCCAATCCCAAGTAGAGATATATACCATATATTTAGGTTACTGTCAATACCTTTTAGAACAATATGATAATTTTTTATAATATACAGTGTGAAAGTAAAAATTATTTTAAGTTAATAAAATTAACAGCTTATTGCTCAACTATACCTCTTACAGGGGAGTGGGAGATGGGGAGATGGGGGAGTGGGCACTGGGCATTGGGCATCGGGCATTGGGCATAGTTAACAAACACTAACTACTAACCACTAACTACTAACCATTAACTAATGACTAATGACTATTGACTAAATACCAAGAAAATTGACTGAGGCGATCGCTGATTTTGGCACGTAAGGTTTCCAAAGTATTTTGAAATTCTGGATATTGCATATCTCCTAACCAAAGAATCAGCGCGTCCTCATCATTATCTTTGTAGTAACGTCGCCGCCGTCCAGCAGTTTTAAACCCAAATTTTTGATATAAAGAAATAGCTGCTTGATTAGAAACTCGTACTTCGAGGGTAGCTCGTTCCAAGCCGCGATCGTGAGCAGTCTTAAGCAGAGAATATAGCATTGCCTGTCCTAATCCTTGCCCTTGGTATTGGGGTTGAACCGCCAATATTGTAATGTGGGCTTCTTCTAAAATTGACCAATAGCAACCCATTGCCAGAAGTTCTAACGGAGATAAAGGCGCAAATAAACCAAGTAAAACGCTGTTAGGGCTGTCTAACTCTCTTTGGTAAGCTTCCAGTGTCCAAAGACCGCCAAAACAAGCCATATCTAGCTCCAGCACCGCATTCAAATCTGGTGTTGTTATTAATTTCAGTTCTAATTTCGATTTGCTCACGCTTTGTTGGTAATTCCACTGACAAGAAGACAGAAGCCAAAGGGTATGGGGCAAGGGGCATGGGAAAAACAAGAGGGGGAAGAGGAAAAGAGGAGCCAGTGCGCCCTTGGAGGTTCCCGTAGACGCCCTACCCTTACGGAAAGCCGCCCATAGACGCGTAGCGGCTTCGGTGCAGGGTGAGTGAGTGCGCCCTTGGTGGTTCCCTCCGTTGTAGAAAGAGCCGTTGGGTTGTAGCGACTGGCAACAAAGGTGAAAGGTTAATAAATTCCTTTACCCTTTACCCAATCCCCAAGACTAGTTTATTTTTTGATACTTCCAAGCCAGAGAAAAATTATCTATCTTTGGCGAGGTTGTGTTGGTGCAATTAGTAATTGACTACGCAAATATTGATGGCTATAGGTCGCTTACAGGGAAAAGGCAAAAGAGTAAAGTAAATTACCTTTTCCCTTTGCCCCTTACCCTTGCGCCAAATCACTACTATTCCAGAACCAAAAGGCAGGGGCGAAGAAGCGCGTTATTGGGTAAACTGGGAATCGGCATACCCGCTAATCGCTTGTAATTAAGACAAGGACAACTATTAATAGTTATGGTATCGACTCACCCTGGTGGGGTTCAACTTTCTGCTAAACAGTATTTACCGCAAACAAGCAGTAACAATATCAATGTTTCACCAAATCAGGAAATTTTACCGCTGAGTGCGAAAGTTAACAGTCAAGACCACCTAGAAATAGGGGGTTGTGATGTGACAACTCTCGTGCAGCAATTTGGTTCACCGTTGTATATTTTAGATGAAGAAACCCTGCGAACGGCTTGCCGCCAATACCGGGAAAGTTGCCAGCGCTACTATAAGGGTGAATCTCAAGTATTGTACGCTTCCAAAGCATGGAGTTGTTTAGCAGTCTGTGCGATCGCCGCATCAGAAGGTTTGGGAATTGATGTCGTTTCTGGAGGCGAACTCTACACTGCCCTGAATGCAGGTGCGAGTCCGGAAAAAATCTACTTCCACGGAAATAATAAATCTCGGGAAGAATTGATTTTGGCAATCCAGTCCGGTTGCACGATCGTCGTGGATAACTGGTATGAGTTGCATACCTTAGTGGAGATAGCAGAAAAGATGGAGAGATTGGGAGATGGGGAGATGGGGGGAAGTTCTCACCCCACCACCCCATCACCCCACCACCCTATCCGAATCATGCTCCGCCTCACGCCGGGGATCGAGTGCCACACCCACGAATATATTCGTACGGGACACCTAGATAGTAAGTTTGGCTTTGATCCCAACGATTTGGATGAATTGTTTACTTTTGTCAGCAAGCAATCTGTCCTAAACTGTGTGGGGTTACACGCTCATATCGGTTCCCAAATATTTGAACGCCAACCGCATCAGGATTTAGCTGCGGTGATGGTGCAGTGGATGAGTCAAGCGGCTGATTACGGTTTAACTGTAACAGAGTTAAATGTTGGTGGTGGTTTAGGGATCAAATATATAGAATCGGATGATCCGCCCAGCATTGAAGAGTGGGTAAAACCCATTTGTGAAGTGATTCAAACCGCTTGTGCAGCAGAAAACTTGCCTCTACCGAAATTACTTTGCGAACCTGGGCGATCGCTAATTGCCACAGCCTGCATCACAGCCTACACTATAGGTTCATCTAAAGTTGTTCCCGATATCCGCACCTACCTAGCAATTGATGGCGGGATGTCTGATAACCCCCGTCCTATTACTTACCAGTCAGTGTATCGTACTGTAGTGGCCAATCGGATGTCTGCTCCCCTAACAGAAACAGTCACAATTGCTGGTAAACATTGTGAATCAGGGGATATTCTGATTCATAATGCCCAGCTGCCCAAAACTGAATCAGGGGATGTACTCGTAGTTATGGCAACTGGTGCTTACAATTACAGTATGGCATCTAACTACAATCGCTTGCCCCGACCGGCAGCTGTTGTGGTGGCGAATGGCGAAGCAAATTTGATTTTGCAACGCGAAACTTATCAAGACTTGATTCGACAGGATTGTCTACCAGAAAGATTAAAAAATTAGTCATTAGTCCTTGGTAAGTCAGCGCGCTCCAAAGGGGGTTTACCCCATGTAGACGCCCGCTTTCTCGGCTTCTCGCAGAGTACCCGTAAGGATCATTAGTCATTAGCCAGGAACTAATGACTAATGAGTAATGACTATTGATTTACTTTATTTAGAGGCAAAAGGTTTAGTCCAGATGTCATGGGAGATTGGTGGAAGCAATGGCTGACAAACCTAGGATGGTCTCAGCTCTTGCTACTTGAGACTCTGGATATTGTCTTAGTACTGGCGCTGACCTACATGATACTTGTTATTATCAGTGAGCGCCGGACACTTTGGATGGTGCGAGGATTTATTATTCTGATGCTGGCATCAGCAATCAGTGGTAGGTTGCAGCTGCAACTGCTAAATTTTGTGCTGGAAAAATTGGTGATTGGCTGCGCTGTAGCAATGGCAGTTGCTCTCCAATCAGAATTTCGTAGGTTTTTAGAACAATTAGGACGTGGCGAATTTTGGCAGTTATTTCAACCATCCCGTCTGGTAGTTCCCAAATCTGATAGTGTAATTGATGAAATTGTCGAAGCAGTTAGAGAACTGTCGAAAAACCGGATAGGTGCGCTACTAATTATAGAAACTACGGGCCCGATTGATGAGCGGGATTTTTCTGTGCCAGGAGTAAAACTGAATGCTGAGGTGTCTAAAGAACTGATACAGACAATTTTTCAACCGAAAACTTTGTTACATGATGGTGCTACATTGATACGAGGTTCACGAATTGTAGCATCTGGTATAATTTTACCGCTTTCGGGACGCACAGCTTCGCGCCAGTTGGGAACACGCCATCGGGCAGCGATGGGAATAACTGAACGAGTCGAAAATTGCATTTGTGTCGTTGTATCTGAAGAAACAGGTTCTATTTCTTTAGCGGAAAGGGGAACCCTAAATAGACCACTGACGATCACGAAACTGAAAGAGTCTTTAGAGGCTCGATTTTCGCCAACTGTAGATCGGGAAGCTGTTGCTCCTGGTTTACTTAGTTTGGGTCGTCGGATTCGTAGTCAGGCTTTAGCACTGGTTTCACGTTTACTCGGATTACCATCGACCGCATCGCGAGACAAAAAATGACAGCACAACAAACTGAACAGCA
This sequence comes from Fischerella sp., assembly GCF_013388695.1. Taxonomy (NCBI): domain Bacteria; kingdom Bacillati; phylum Cyanobacteriota; class Cyanophyceae; order Nostocales; family Hapalosiphonaceae; genus Fischerella; species Fischerella sp. The sequence continues at coordinate 20,124 of NZ_JACAEU010000037.1, read as the reverse complement.
ATATCTGCCCCCTGACTTGAAAAGAGAACTACTGCCCAAACACGTTGCGGTGATTATGGATGGCAATGGTCGATGGGCAAAACGTCAAGGGCTACCCCGAATTATGGGTCACAAGCGGGGAGTAGATGCCTTAAAGGATTTGCTCCGCTGTTGTAAAGATTGGGGAATTGAAGCACTCACAGCCTACGCTTTTTCGACCGAAAACTGGGGAAGACCGCACGAAGAAGTAGATTTTTTGATGACCCTATTTCAGCGGGTTTTGCGTCAAGAACTGCGGGAAATGGTCAATGAGAATGTGCAAATTAGGTTTGTGGGCAATTTAATTTCTTTGCCGCGATCGCTACAAGCAGAAATTTCCCGTTCGGTAGAAGAAACACAAGATAATCGCGGTATCCGGTTTACTGTAGCAACTAATTATGGAGGTAGACAAGAAATTATCCAAGCTTGCCGTGCGATCGCCGAAAAAGTACAGCAAGGTTTAATCCAGCCAGATGAAATTGACGAGGCGACATTTGAACGTCATCTTTATACTACTGGTATTTGTGACCCAGATTTATTAATTCGCACCAGTGGAGAAATGCGAGTCTCGAATTTCCTTCTCTGGCAAATAGCTTATTCAGAAATTTATATAACTGACACCCTCTGGCCGGATTTTGACCGTAGCGAATTCCATCGTGCCTTGTGTGCCTACCAGCAACGGGAGAGGCGGTTTGGGAAAGTGTAACAACTGGTTAGTGGTTGGTGGTTAGTGGCTAGTGGTTAGTGGTGTTTTTTACTACTAACTACTAACTACTAACTACTAACTACTAACTACTAACTACTAACTACTAACTACTAACTACTAACTACTAACTACTAACTACTAACTACTAACTATTATTTATGGGCCAGAAAACACCGCCTGTTCTATATCTTGCCGACTCAGGGAATACTTGAAGGCGCGTTGGATATCTTGCCCATCTTCCGCAGCATGGAGATATCGGACTATGATTTGCTCTACATCAAGCCAAAGTTCGGCTTTCCAAGAAGGGCGCTGCACGTGCCAGCAATGCAACTGCATTTCATCTTGTTGACAGCCTTGTTCTTTCAACCACTGTTCAATTTCGGGGAGGGGATGGTTATACAGTGGTGTGTCAGCGGGAGGAAGAGACATAGGAATTATGAATGATGAATGATGAATTATGAATTTTTCAAGAGAATAGTTAAGATATATTACAATTTATCAATGGTAATTCATCATTTATATTTTGTTTGGGTAAATTCCTGCTGTACTACAGGGGTTGGTTGTACTAGTTGAGTTTGAAAAGCAGCCTCACCACGAGTTAAGCCAATGGCGATCGCCAGTAGCAAACAACCCAAAAATGTTATACCCAAGATAAACAAAGCAAAAATTTCACCCGGTGAGAGGGGGCGATCGCTAGCCTCCAGATAAGCAGATTTAGACCAGTCGTAGGAATAAGAAACAGGATGGTTTAAATCGGGTGGTGCTTGAATGACGCCAAAGCGGGAATAGCCAATTCTTAAGTCATAGCTTAACCGTCGTTCTGGGTTACTGAGGGTGGCGTAAGCTTCGTTAAGTTGCTGAAATTTGGCAGTAGCAATGACTGTAGGCAAGTCAGTAGTGTCGGGATGATAGCGTTTGCTTAACTCCCGATAAGCACGACGGATTTCAATTGCCGATGCGGAAGGATGCAGCCCTAGCAAGGTGTAATAGGTGGGTTCACTGCTTTGTGGCATTACCCCATTCTGATTCACAGCTGTTTTATTCACCTAGCGACAAACTCTATTTCTCTAATTTCTAATATTTTAAACCTACTAAAAAGGTTGTTGGTGGTTGTTGGTTGTTGGTTGTTAGTGGTTAGTGGTTATGGTTATTCCCCCACTCCCCCCTCTCCCTCTCCTCCACTCCTCCACTCTTCCCTCTTAGAATGCGCCGCCATTACTTGATCAATGCGATTTTGCACCGCCGCCGCAGCAGAGGAGATTTCTTCTGGTGGAATATTCCATAGTTTGGTAATCAGCCACTCGGGTACAGGACTGATTAACATATGACACCGACCGCAAAGTGTAATCAAATTTGACAGGTCATTCGTTCCGCCTTTACTTTTAGGAATAACGTGATGCACCTGGCCGCTGTATTCCCTACCACATACTTGGCACTTGCGGTTATCTCTTTGCAAAACTTCACTTCTGATTTCTCGCCAAGATGACATGAGAATGTTTTTTAAACCTAGAACCAAATGCTCCCACAGCTAACTCATTTACGAGTTTGTTCGACAAACAATTTATTCATTGCTACGAAAACAAATCAGCGCGGGGTTTAAAAGTTTCAATCTGCCGAATTTTTTCGTATAATTCCCGTTCTTCTGCACTAATATTTTTGGGAGTAACTATTTGAATTTCCACCAATTGGTCGCCACGTTTACCTTTCTCGCTGGGGTAGCCTTTTCCAGACAAACGCAATCTTTGCCCAGATCTAACTCCGGGGGGAATTGTCATTTTGACCAAGCCATCGAGGGTGGGTGCCTCTACCTGTCCTCCTAATACTGCTTCGCTGGGAGTAATAGGGATTTGACAATAAACATCTGTGCCTTCAAGCCTGAAAATAGGATGAGGGTCGACAGTAATTTTTAAGTACAAATCACCACCATTAATCCCTTGATTTCGCAGACGAATCGTTTGACCCGTAACCATACCTGCGGGCATACCTACTTCTAGCGATCGCCCATCTTCTAAGCGAATTCTCTCCAACCCACCGTGATATGCTTTTTCTAAGGGTAAAGACAATTTCGCCTCGATATCTCGACGCGCAGGGCGTTGGTTTGGTGTATATGCAACTTTTGTTCTGGGAGTACGAAACGGATCGCTAGTGGTATTAGTAGCCGTAGCTGTGCCGTTTTTACTGGTTCTTACACCGATCACTTCATTAATAAATGTAGTAAAATCGGAATAATTGCCAGGATTTACATCCTGAGTATTGCGACCGTTAGAACGGTTATCTACTCCCCAAGGTTTACTTTTTTGTGCTTGTTTGTCGAAGCCTTTTTGCTTCCAATAGCGGCTAAACTGATCGTACTGCGCCCGCTTAGCTGCATCGGAAAGAATTTCGTAAGCCTCGCTTATATCCTTAAATTTTTCTTCTGCTGCTTTGTTCCCTGGGTTAAGATCCGGGTGATACTGCCTGGCTAAACGCCGATAAGTCTTTTTAATTTCTTCATTTGTAGCATCTTTAGATACTCCCAACATTTCGTAGTAATCGCGAAAATTCCGCAAATTCTGCATAGTCAGCTGTTTAACTTTAGATTTTAGATTTGAAAATTTTTAAACAATAGCAGTGAACTGTTGATTGTTGGCTGTTGTTTGTTAGTTGTTGGTTGTTAATTATTACCTACTAACTACTAACCACTAACTACTACTTTTCCTTATTACCAATTATTAATTATTAAATCCGAATTACGAATCAATTTTATTACCTTTTCAACTACTATAGGTATTCTGAAGAAAGCGAGGTGGGGTTTCCCACCTAGCAAACTTTACAACCAATCATCGTCATCATCCCAGTTATCCTGATAGCTGGGACGAGCTCGGCGTGAAGAACCGCTGTCAAAGGAAGAAGACCGATTGTCTCTACCATAATCTCTGTCATAGTCTCTACTAGGACTTCGACCATAGTCTTTGCCATAGCCTTTGTCATAGTCTCTACTGTTGTAGTCTCTGCTATAACCTCTGTCATAATCCCTACTGGAGTTTCGGCCATAGTCTTTGTCATAGTAATCGCGATCGCGCAGCGTCTCCCGTGGATAATCGCGTTCTTTATCGCCACCAGTAAAGATGTCTTTGATCGCACCAAACAAATCATCGTCTTCCTCTTCAGCGTAGTACTGCCGGACTTCCCGGTTGAGGTCATACAATGCATCTTGCAGATCGGCGTAAGCTTGATCAATCCCGCGTTCGTCGTTTTGCTGTAAACTCTCGCGTAGTTCTCGACAGATGTTGTCAATTTGTTGACGACGGGTGCGGGCAAATGCCATACCAAAATCCAACGCCACTTCTCGCAGTTGTCTTTCAGCTTGCAAAATCAAAGCCTCAGCACGGGTACGTTTTTCTACTCTCTCTTTACGCTGTCTGTCTTGATCGGCAAATTTCTCAGCTTCTCGAATCGCCTGTTGAACTTCGCTTTCGCTAAGGGTTGAAGCGCCTTGAATCGTGATACTTTGTTCTCGACCCGTAGTTCTATCTAGTGCAGTTACCTGGAGAATGCCGTTAGCATCAATATCAAATGATACCTGGATTTGCGGGATGCCGCGAGGTGCTGGAGGAATACCATACAGCTTGAAACGCCCCAGAGATTTGTTATCCACTGCCATTTCCCGCTCGCCTTGGACTACGTGAATCTCCACAGTGTTTTGATTATTTTCTGACGTCGAAAATATATCAGAACGGCGAACGGGGATAGTTGTGTTGCGGGGAATCAGTACTTTTTTGACGCCACCAATAGTTTCCAATCCCAGGGAAAGGGGTGTAACATCTAGCAGCAGAACATCTTTAAGTTCGCCTGCAAGAATGCCTGCTTGAATGGCTGCACCAACTGCCACAACTTCATCAGGGTTAACGTTTTGGTTGGGTTCTACGCCAATCATTGCCCGTACTAGTTGCTGTACCATTGGCATCCGTGTAGAACCGCCTACCAACACGACTTCATCAATGTCTCTAGGGGTAAGTCCGGCATCTTTCAACGCCCGTTTTACGGGTATACGCAATCGCCCTAACAAGTCATCGCACAAGCCTTCAAACTGGGAACGAGTCAGGCGGGTTTCCAGATGTTTGGGGCCATCTTCGGTAGCGGTGATAAAAGGTAAGTTAATATCGGTAACGCTGACTGCCGAAAGTTCGATTTTGGCTTTTTCCGCAGCTTCCATCAAGCGTTGGAGGGCCTGGCGATCGCGTCTTAAGTCTACCCCTTCTTGTTCCAAAAACTGTTCTGCCAACCAATCGACAATTTTCTTATCAAAGTCATTACCACCAAGTTGGGTATCGCCGCTGGTAGATTTGACTTCAAAGACGCCATCACCAACATCGAGAATTGACACGTCAAACGTGCCACCACCTAAGTCAAATACTAAGATTGTTTCCATCTCACCGCGATCTAAGCCATAAGCCAAAGAAGCGGCGGTAGGTTCGTTGAGAATCCGCAATACGTCTAAACCAGCAATTCTACCAGCATCCCGTGTTGCCTGCCGTTGAGAATCATTAAAATAAGCGGGAACGGTAATCACTGCCCCTGTGACTGGTTCACCTAGATATTTACTAGCGTCTTCTGCCAGTTTCTTGAGAACCATTGCCGAAATTTCTTCTGCGGCGAACTCTTTATTCAGGCGAGGGCATACAATTTTAATATTGCCGACTTCATCTTTACGGATGGTGTAAGGTACTCGCTTCGAGTCTGGGTTGAGTTCGCTATACCTGCGCCCAATGAAGCGTTTGATTGCAAAAAAGGTATTTTGAGGATTGAGGACGGTTTGTCGCCGCGCCATTTGTCCAACTAGGCGTTCACCATCTTTGCTAAAGCCAACTACGGAGGGAGTTGTTCGCATACCTTCTGCATTGGCAATAACCACCGGCTTGCCACCCTCCATGACGGCGACTACAGAGTTTGTCGTCCCTAAGTCGATGCCTACTACCTTGCCCATGCGCTACGCTTCTCCTAGTATCTCTATATAAAAATTATTTGTTTAGAACTAATGCTTGATTTATTGTATCTTGCTGTTGATAAATACACGGTCAACCAGGTTCGCTGCTAGAATCTTGTGAATTTAAAGAACCAACTGGAAACTCATCTTAATGAGATAGCGCGCGATCGCGATCCCTATATGGCAAGTGCTGGCCATTTCTTTGTCCAAGAATACATTCGCGCCTCATTTGCCAAGTGGGGGAGTGTGGATATCCACACCTTCTATGTGGGTACTAAAGCCTGCAAAAATCTCATCTTAAATTTACCCTCTGCTGCCCCCTCAGAAAAGGGAGATTTGCCACCAATTTTAATTGGTGCCCATTATGATGCTGTACCTGGTTCACCAGGGGCAGATGATAATGCTACAGGTGTAGCAGTATTGTTGGAGTTAGCAAGAATGTTTGCTACAGAACCGATAAAATATCCCCTACAACTGGTGGCTTTCGATATGGAAGAATACGGTTTGTTGGGTAGCACCGAGTATGCAGCCAAGTTACAGCAACAACAGCAACCGCTACGCCTAATGATCTCTCTAGAGATGTTAGGTTATTGCAATTCTACCCCTGGTTCTCAAACTTACCCGCCTCCTTTACAACACATCTACCCCAGCCGTGGTGATTTTATTGGTTTAATTGGTAATTGGCGAACATTGCGAGATTTAATTGGCATTAGTCGCAGCATTCGTAAAGTTGGCGTCCCCAGTCAGTGGTTGCCAGTTCCAAATAAAGGTCATATCGTCCGCCAAACAAGACAAAGCGATCATGCACCTTTTTGGGATGCGGGTTATCCAGCAATGATGGTTACAGATACGGCATTTTTGCGGAATCCACACTATCACAAACCCAGCGATACTATTGCTACTTTGGATTTAGATTTTCTCACTGGTGTTTGTCAGGGTTTGGAAAGGGGAATTCGGCGGTTGTGAAGATGAATAAACATGGCAAGTAAAACGTGCTATAGGATAGTTAAATTGACAACTTTTCTATATCAATTCTCTGAACTCAATCTTTCCGTTAAAAGAATAAGGTTGTTAGTTGTTGGTAGTTAATGCTTGGTTATTCCAACCAACAAACAACAATCAACAAACAACAACCAACAAAAATATATTTATCCAAACCAATGAGAAGGTTCACAACCTGGTTGAACTGTTTCACAAAGGTGACGGCTGATCCAATCACTTTTTTCTTGCATGATTGAATAAATACCTTGGTGAATCAAATTCTGTAAATGTATTTGATGTTCTAGAGGACTGCGGGGTAACTTGTAATCTAGCCAGCAAGTTCGATCAGGTTCAATAGCACTGTAACAACAAGGAATACGGCTAAAGACGAAGGTAATTAGTTCTTGACGCAACTCAGGAATAGCAAAAGCTTGTTGATAAGGATGATATGGATAAGTATCTAAAACACTTTCAATTTCTGCTATTACTGATTGCTGCGATAAATTGAGTACTGTTTTCATCAGCTTTTAACTCCTTTTTTATTCAGTTAATTGTTTGTCTTCGATATGAGGGTGTATCTTAGCGAGTTGTCATTACAACCAGTAATTAGCCGTGAATTTAAGTAATCGAGGCTTTATCTAGAAGCCGAACCTTATATCAACACAAAATGTGATAAAGTAAGAGCAGCTTATATAAATAAAATTGCATCTGTCAGTCAACGAATACTTAAATCATTTATAGATACACTGGTTAAGGCTATTTATGGTGTATCTAATGCTAATTATTTCAATTCCCTGACTTTTTGGCGGAAAAATACACAAAACTCATTATAAACTCGTGCAATTGATGTAGTAAATAATACGAAAAGTTAATGAAAATAAATTTAAGAAATAAAATTAACTGACTTATTCGAGAAGAATTAAAAAACTAAATTTTAATGATGGCAAAATAGCTGAACTATTCGTAAATAAATTTCTAAGCAGCAAGGTAAACTGGTTGCATTGAGCAACCATGTAACATGAATTTTAATTTCTGTATTAAGAAGTAGCGTTAGGTCTAAAAGCATAACATCGCTTTTGAGATAACCGCCACATTAATCACTATCAATTTGTAACAATTTTTGCTTCAATCATTCCACATTACAAAAACTGCGATCGCTCTTCGGAATCATTTAGGCGATCGCATTCAAAAAATTTTTCAAGTAAAGGGGACTGGGGACTAAGGACTGGGGATTGGGTGTAAAATCGAAAAATTCATGTAAAACCAACGTTTTTGGCTGTTTTCCAGTCTTAGTTAGTGGCATTACCAGCTATCAACCAACACCCAACAACTCATCATAAACAAATGAGTGCTGAAAGCTAATAGTAGAATAAGGTACAGAAAAAGCTGCATGGAAGGGAGGAAGGGAAATTGGACGAACTCAGGGCAGCACTCGAGCTCGCTACCGAAGACGAATTACAGGACTTGACGGCAATTCTGTTTAGCCGTAAGTTCAACCCTCTAGACTACGTTCAGACACCTGAACCGATAGAAGTGCAAAGCCAAGGTCGAGAAGCTTGGCTGGATGCATTAGAACAGCGCTTTCGCTTTTTAGCGGCTGATGGGGTGACAGTATTGCGAGGACGTACAAATCAGGTAACGTACCGACAAGCACTGATCCAAGTATGTAAGTATTTAAAAATCCCCTATTCTAATGATCTGTCAACCATTGATTTAGAAGCAGAAGTTTTTTTACATCTGCTGGGGCGGGTGTGGAAAAAACTCCCAGAAAAGGAAAAACAAAAACTAACTGTACGAGTGCAGCGCCAGCTAGCAAAATCACAACTAGACGAACCGCTACCATTGACTTTGCAGCCCGATCCTTTGGGACTGCTTTTTAAAGGAGGTAGTGCTTTGGCTGTCACCTCCGTAATCCAACCGCTGCTACTCAAACAAATTGCCCGTCAATTTGCTATGCACTTTGCCACCTATCAAGTTGCCAGACAAGCTAGCCTCCAAGGTGGGGCAGTTGCGACAACTCAATTTCAAAACTATGTTGTTTTACAAATGGCACGGCGAGGCATGGCTGTGAATGCAGCTCGTTATGGAGCAGTTCGCGGTATGTTTGCCTTTTTAGGGCCGATGATGTGGGCTTGGTTTTTTGCGGATTTGGGGTGGAGAGCGATCGCTACCAACTACGGTCGGATTATACCAACCATCTTCGCTTTGGCTCAAATTCGCCTCACTCGTGCTGAATGTTGGGAGTTAGCTTGACGAAATAGTCATTAGTCATTGGTTATTAGTTGGTAGTTGGTAGTTGCTTGGAACAATCAACAACCAACAAACAACAAATAACAAACAACAAACAAATGACAAATGACAAAGTACAAATTACCTTTTTTGCGGCATCCCGATCCTAGTTTGCAGTTTTCTTGGAATTCTGCTCAACTAGGACTGCTCATCTTTCCATTAATTCCATTGTGGGGGGCGGTGATTTTAGTTTTGGTATTGTTAGGAACATGGTTCCAAAAATACCACACAATTATTCGCCGCCCCCAAAATTTGGGATTTGCGCTTTTAGGTATATTGCTAATCATTAGCACTGGCTTTGCTTTTGATCAAAAGGTAGCAATTCTTGGCTTATTTAATTTCTTACCATTCATTCTATTTTTCGCTGCCTTTAGCGCCCTCATCCAGACACCAGCGCAACTGCGACAACTGTCTTGGATTTTGGTAATCACTTCTGTACCAGTAGTGAGTATTGGCTTGGGGCAATTGTTTTGGGGTTGGGCTACTCCAGCGCAATGGCAAAGCATTTTTGGTTGGGCGATCGCATCAGGAGGAAACCCGCCAGGTCGCATGGCTTCTGTTTTCATGTACGCTAATATTCTTGCTGGTTATTTGGTGATAGTTTTTATCCTTAGCTTGGGACTATGGCTGGAAGCTTATCAGAAGACAAGAGTCATTAGTTATTCTCCGCGTCCCCACGTCTTTGCGTCCCTGCGTATCCCCCTCTTCCTCACTGTGGTAGTGATTGCTAATTTTGTGGCATTAATTTTGACCAACTCGCGGAATGCGTGGGCGATCGCTGTTTTTGCCTGTTTAGTTTATGCACTTTATCAAGGCTGGCGCATTCTGGTTGCTGGCGTCACCGCTGTAGTTACGAGTGTGCTGTTAGCTGCTTTTGCTCCTTCTGCAATTGCTAAGTTGTTCCGCAAATTTGTGCCAGCTTACTTTTGGGCACGGTTAAACGACCAAATGTATTCAGATAGACCTGTAGTCTTACTTCGCAAAACCCAGTGGCAATTTGCTTGGTCACTAACTCAGCAGCGGCCTTGGACTGGTTGGGGATTACGCAATTTTACCCAATTGTATGAAGCGCAGATGAATATTTGGTTAGGTCATCCCCACAACTTATTTTTGATGCTATCTGCTGAAACAGGCTTACCCGCAACAATTCTATTTTGTGCCTTACTCGTTTGGATATTTATTGCGGGCGTCCAATTTTTGCAAAATTCCAAATCTCTCGATCCAGAAGATAGATTGATATTTTTTAGTTATTTGGTAGTTTTCGGTGCTTGGGTATTATTTAATACGTTTGATGTTACCTTCTTTGATTTGCGGTTAAATACACTTTCGTGGTTGCCGATTGCTGCCATTTCTGGTGTAGTCTATCGCTACAATCAACACAAAAAGCTTGTAGCTCATCGCAGTTAGCTAGAATAACAGTCTGAATCTTTTCAGTGTATATACAGGTGGCAATTTATTTTTGAGTTAATAAAATTACTATATTCACGTCTGTGACTGTGAGTGTGACTAATCAGACATTAGTCACTGTTGCTGATTGTTGGGAAGGTGTAGGTTCACCCTTTGTGGGTGTTTTCCTGCAAAATGGGCATCTTTATATAGATGCCCTTATCTATTTTTGGTTTTGGTAGTTACTCGCTAGGGTTTTGGCATTCAATTTTTAACTAAAAACTTTAATTTTGAGCTTAATAAACTAAGGAATTTTTATGATGGAAATCTATCAATTAGTTGTCGCGGTTTGGGTTATTAGCAAGATTTTGATCGGAATAAGACATTGAGAATGTTGGAGAAGTATCAAATTCCTTGGGCGATCGCCCCTAGCCGACGCCAGATGCTACAACTCTGGAAGAGCCGCCGGCTTAAAAAAGGGGTAAATCATCGTTAAAGTCTCCCTTAGAAAGGGAGATTTAGAGCGATCGCACTCGTAAAATAGGTATCTGTAACCAAAAAGCAGACACCTAGTTAGTCAATTATTATGTTCTCGCAAGCTGACTTTATTCAGTACGCCCAATGGTCGGGTATTGCCACATTGGTATTTGCAGCTCTGACAGTGTTGGGTTTTATTTTGAAATGGGGGCTGCGCTTTCGGTTGGTGGGTACGACGGGTTTTATGTTAGTCCTAACGGCTGGTTTATTTGCCCTCTCCTTAGCCCCTTTGACCCGTACAGTGATTCCTGGGGCAGTACGGTACAAATTGGTTTATGATAATGGGGCTACACAAACAGTGATTGCAATCTCTCCTGAGATTACTCCTACAGAATTAGAAGCAACTTTGCGCCAAGCAGCAAGTGACTTATATTCTTATGGTCGTATGGGTAAACCAGGACAAAACCAGTTGACCATTCGTGCTCGTACTATTCTCCATCCAGAACCAGGGGTTTCTGTGCCATTTTACTTGGGTCAGGTGAAGCGATCACTTGTTAATCGTGAAGATCCGCAAATGGCAATTGAAATTTACCACGATAGATTTGCTCAACTACCAAAACCCAACGCCTAAGCAAAGAGGAGGGGGGATGGGGAGAGGCTCTTCTATTTTTTCACTTCTCCACTCCTCCACTCTCACACTCCGCCTATTGGCGAATTTTACTGAGGGCGTGCCAAGTAATTTCATCAATAATGCCAGTATCCGGTAAATTGTTGCGCACTTGCCAAGTTTGGACAGCAGCTTCTGTAATCGGCCCGAAATAACCATCAACGTATCCTATGTAATCTTGCGTTGATTTCAGGACACGCTGCACCTTCATCACTAATTCTCCACTGCTACCTTTTCTCAACTCTGGTAGCTCCACTGGTCTACCTGTGTATAAGGTTAGCCATGTCTTGTATCCAACAATGCCATCATCAGGTAGAAAAAAACGACGCTGATATCTTTTTACACAATCTTGCGTCACCTTTTCAAATATGCCATCAATTTTTCCAGTATAAACACCTCTTTTGGTTAAAAGCTGTTGTAACTCCTCCACCGCTTCACCACTAGAACCAAGCCGTAGTTCTGGCTTGTTTAAATCTGTCTGCACCATTTCTGGCACTGTGTTGCTGTGATCGCTTGCCGATTGCATGTTCCTACCCCTTGGGAGCAGCGTTTAGTATAGTGTAGTTTTTTAACACCGATCTTGCATCACCCAAGCGGGGTACTTCCACCTATCCTCAATCTCCTGAAAAAGGTATAATCTTTTTGTGTTTTAAAATACATTACTAATTGATTTTTGGTTAAGATATTAATCTAGCTATTAAAACACTGGGAAAACTAAGCAAGTGTAAGAGTCCTAGGTTTGAAATTTAGTACTTTTTTGTGTTGCAAACTTAGTTTTACTTCCCCGATATTAAAAAATTTTGTGAAATGCTATTGTTAATTAATTAGTTATATGATTAATCAATTTACAGGACAGTTGTCTACTCAAACTCCTAATTTGTTACTTCCTCTGGTGGTAGCGCCAGCAAAAGTGATCCGTGGCTCCCAAATCTTGACACAAGTATCAGATGCGATTGCTCATTTGGGTAATCGTCCTTTGATTGTGGGAGGCGATCGCTCTTTCAAAGTTACCCAACCCCGCCTACAACCAGTTTTAGAACAGCAGCATTTACACTTTGCCCAAGCTTCTTATGCACCTGATTGTAGTGAAGCAAGCCTAAAAGCTTTACGTGAGGCTGCTAAGGAACATAAAGCTGATGTAATTATTGGTGTAGGTGGTGGTAAAGCACTGGATACAGCAAAATTACTTGCGTACCAGTTGCAATTACCAGTAGTAACAATTCCAACCTCGGCAGCAACCTGTGCGGCTTGGACTGCTCTCTCAAATGTGTACTCTGATGAGGGGGCATTTTTATATGATGTGGCGCTAGATCGGTGTCCCGATCTATTGATCCTCGATTACGATTTGATTCAAACTGCACCGTCGCGCACTCTGGTAGCGGGAATTGGAGATGCGATCGCCAAGTGGTACGAAGCTTCGGTAAGCAGCGGACACTCAGAACAAACCCTGATCGTTGCTGCCGTACAACAAGCGCGAGTATTGCGGGATATTCTCTTGCAAAAATCTGCTGCCGCCCTCAAAGAACCGGGTAGTGAAGTTTGGCAACAAGTCGTAGACGCTACCGTTTTATTGGCTGGAGTAATTGGCGGTATAGGTGGTGCTCAGTGTCGCACCGTTGCCGCCCATGCCGTACATAATGGTTTAACGCACATTTGTAGACATGGCAGTATTCATGGCGAAAAAGTCGCCTATGGGATTTTGGTGCAACTGCGTTTAGAAGAAATGATTCAAGGTAATCAGCTAGCAGCATCTGCACGCCAACAGTTACTGAAGTTCTACGCCGAAATTGGACTGCCGCAAAAATTGAGCGATTTAGGATTGGGTAATATTAGCTTGAGTGAGTTGCAAACCGCTGCGGAAATTGCCTTAGCTCCTAATTCTGACATTCACAGATTGCCATTTAAAGTTGCGCTAGAACAATTGATGGCAGCGATGGTTTCTACCACTGCACCTGTAGAAGGAAATCGCACCCAGTTGGGATTGACGCCAACTGTTAAGGAGGAGAGATTATCGAATTGCACAGAAGCAGATAACTAATGAATTATGAATGCTGAATGATGAAAAAAGTATAAACGTGATTTACATTTCATACTTCATTATTCATCAACATCTCATAGTTCATAATCTTACTCATTTCATAATTCATAATTTATAATTTTTCCGATGAACTTGGATTGGATCGCCCCAGCACAACGCATACAAAAATTACCAGCCTATCCATTTGCCCGTTTGGATGAACTCAAAAATAAGGCGCGGGAACAAGGACTGGATTTAATTGATTTGGGCATGGGCAACCCAGATGGCGCGACACCGCAGCCAGTTATTGAAGCTGCTATCAAAGCTTTGCAAAATCCTGCTAATCACGGCTATCCTCCCTTTGAGGGTACTGCTAGTTTCCGCCGTGCCATTACTAGTTGGTATCATCGCCGCTATGGAGTAGTTTTAGATCCAGATAGCGAAGCCTTACCGCTACTAGGTTCCAAGGAAGGATTGGGGCATCTAGCACTAGCATACATCAATCCTGGGGATGTGGTATTGGTACCTTCCCCCTCTTATCCAGTTCATTTTCGCGGCCCGGTAATTGCCGGAGGAAATGTCTATAGCTTGATTCTCAAATCAGAAAACAACTGGTTAATTGATTTGGCAGCAATTCCTGACGCTGTCGCCGAAAAAGCAAAAATTCTTTATTTTAATTATCCTAGCAACCCGACTGCTGCCACAGCACCCCGGGAATTTTTTGAAGAAATCGTTGCCTTTGCCCGCAAATACGAAATTCTCCTCGTACACGATTTGTGTTATGCCGAGTTAGCTTTTGATGGCTATCAACCAACCAGTTTATTAGAAATTCCTGGCGCCAAAGATATTGGCGTGGAGTTTCACACTATGTCTAAAACTTATAATATGGCAGGTTGGCGCGTCGGGTTTGTGGTTGGCAATCGCCATGTAATTCAAGGTTTGCGGACGCTGAAAACTAACCTGGATTACGGTATTTTTGCAGCCTTACAAGCCGCTGCCGAAACAGCTTTACAATTACCTGATTCTTATTTGCAGGAAGTCCAAAATCGCTATCGCACCCGTCGCGATTTTCTGATTCAAGGGTTAGCTGAGTTGGGTTGGAATATCCCTAAAACCAAGGCGACAATGTATTTGTGGGTTCCTTGTTCTGTGGGTATGAGTTCGACGGATTTTGCTTTGTGGGTATTGCAGCAAACTGGTGTAGTCGTCACTCCTGGTAATGCCTTTGGTGTTGGTGGTGAAGGCTATGTACGCATCAGTTTGATTGCAGAGTGCGATCGCTTTGGCGAAGTCTTGCACAGATTTAAACAAGCTGGTATCCAATATCAAGCGGATGCAGTTGTCTCTAGTTCACAATAGAGAAGACGTACATTTACTGTTTGGAATTGATGCAAACCCCCTCAACCGTTCCAAATGCAATTGTTTCTGGATTTCATGCCCTTTCTGAACCATTTAGGATTTGTTAATTTATCCAACCTTGTTGAATTATTATTCTTCGGCTTTGCATTGCTTGTGCAAATAAATCTGTTGGCAATGCTTCTTCAACAGGCCAAACTCCTGGTTTTTTGAGCGTTCCTTCTAGTAAGAATTGGGCAATACTACCCGTACCACAACCAGCAGCAACAGCAGTATTTTCATGGACTAAAGTGGAGTAATAGACGGCTTGCTGACCATTTTTTTGACCTGTGACTTCCGAACGAACAGCGACTCCAATACCAGTAAAGCGATCAGTAACATCTGTCATAAAATGGCTAACATGGGAAAGAAATTCTACACCTTTGGGATTCTGTATCCATGATTTTGGAAAGACATGAGCAGCAATCCAAGTCAGGTGATTGTAAAAATCAGGAACAGAGCCAAATTTAGTAATGACGGTTTTAACTCCTGGGAAGGCATGAGGTAGGGTGAAGGTTTCTGGCATATCAAACCAGTAAACCCCACTGCGTCCGTAGGGTGGTGGAAAGTTAACGATTTCGCGATCGCTATAAGGCTTGACTATTTGCCATGTACCATCTATCCAGGCTGGAAAAGGATTTTGTAAACCTAAAAATGTGGTTCGCATTACCGTGATGCCAGCACCACCAGAACCAGACACCAAATAACTCAAATGTATTTTTTCTGGTGTATCGAATTGCTCGACATCATGACGCACCATACTGTTAGAAATACCAGGAAAAATGCCAGTGTTAATTATCGCTGTCACACCCGCAGTAACGGCTTCTTCATGATAATTTAGTGCTTTGCTAGTAAAAGAACGGTGGTCACTAACATCTATATAATTAACCCCTTCTTCAATACAAATTTTTAGAACATTAGCATCTCGATGGTGAAATGGGCCTGCACAGTGGATAACTAAATTCACAGAAGCGATCGCCTCGCGCAATTTCTCCACATCCGCCAAATTCAACACAAGGTATTGTAAAGGCGATATATTTTGTGTCTGTTCAGGGGTACGCCCAGTAATGATAAGTTCTGCCTGCGTATGGGTAACTAAATCCTGAGCAACACTACCGCCGATTCGCCCCCGTCCTCCAAGAATCAAAACCCGATCTCTCATCGCTCCAGCATTGGCAACAGCAGCTTTATCACATCAATTTTCAGTTATGGTTGTCATCGCTAGCAAGTATGACATTGCTTATTCAGAAAGTAAGACTTTCGGCGTTACACATTTGGCGAACAGTAATCTCACCTAAAAGCTTTATGTGGAAACGCTTACTTCGCAGGCGTTCCCAGGGGGTTATATCAATTCTCAAAACTAGAACTACATATGGTTCGTAGTAAGCACTTAAGTGCTTACTATAAGCTAAGAAAACTTGTAGTCATTTTTTCGATAAACAGTATTATTTTGCGTCTCTAGATAACGTTTGAGCATTATTCACTCCGAAAAGGGGAAATGGGGGTATCTTCCCCGATGTTAAAAATCAGGTAGACAATATTACTCTTTCGCGAGTTATAGAATTAAGAGTTGTATACAGAAAACTGTTTTCTTTGTGTCTTTGTGGTTTAATACTTTGTGCGACTTAGGAAAGTGCCCCGCGCAACAGTGCTAACTTTTCCGGCAAAATCCGATAGTAGATCCAAGTCCCGCGCCGTTCTTTTTCCAGTAAACCCGCTTCGTACAAGACTTTAAGATGATGGCTCACTGTCGGTTGCGAAAGTCCCAAAGGTTCTGCTAATTCACAAGCACAAACCTCTCTACTCGGCTGTGCTGCAATCAAACTCAGCATTTGTAACCGCGCAGGTTCGCCTAACACACGAAAAATAGCAGCTAGATGTATCGCCTCATCAGGTGTAAGACGACCAGCAAGCAAAGGAGAGCAACAAGATACGACAGGTTTAGATAACTTCATACTTTCTATATTGACACATATCAATATGCATGGCTAACATATTGATATAGTTAAATATTGATATCAATCAATATAAGGAGTTACTGGATTATGTCTCGTCTTCAACTAGCACTGAATGTGAGTAACATTGATGCTGCTGTCGATTTCTACAGCAAACTATTTGGAACTGAACCAGCAAAGCGTCGTCCAGGCTATGCCAACTTCGCCATTGTTGAGCCACCTTTAAAACTGGTATTGTTTGAAAATCCTGCGGCAACTGGCAAGTTGAACCACTTAGGGATTGAGGTGGAATCATCAGACAAAGTTGCAGAAGCAAGCGATCGCCTCAAGCAGGCTAACTTAACAGTCAAGGTTGAAAACCAAACAACTTGCTGCTATGCCTTGCAAGACAAAGTTTGGGTTACAGATCCAGATGGTGATGAGTGGGAGGTTTATACAGTTCTGAAGGATTCACCAACATTTGCTTGTGGAAGTGCTGAGAAAACTGTATCTGCTTGTTCGTAACTTACTCATAATTTCGCACAGTCTTGGGGCGATCGCTTTCCGAGTCGCCCTACCAATAACCTTGAAACTACGCTCCTACCAAGTTAAACACATCAAGTTTTTTTGATGCTTTTTGTAAAATGTCATTTATTGGTAGTTGACAAATCAACTTTTTTTGAAATGATAGTAAGTATAACTATCATATACGCCACGAGGTGAGGTTATGGGTGCGACAGGAAAAAATTTGGCTCTCGCGCTTGGTATGTTGGTTTTAGCAACGAGTTGCACGACCAACACATCTACGCAAACTTCTCAATCGCAAAATGCAACTGAAGTAGCTAGTTCAGAAACGGTTGCAGCGGTGAAAATAGACGGTTCTAGTACCGTTTATCCAATTACCCAGGCGATCGCCAAACAGTTTCAAGCAGAAAACAAAAATAAAGCAAATAAAGCACAGGTAATAGTAGACTTTTCCGGTACTAGCGGCGGATTTGAAAAATTCTGTGCTGGAACAACAGACATCAATAATGCCTCACGGCCAATTTTGTCCGCAGAGATGGAAGCATGTAATAAAAATAACGTGAGATTTATAGAGCTTCCGGTGGCGTTTGATGCTCTTACCATCGCCGTTCATCCTCAAAACAACTGGGCAAAAGACATTACTACCGCTGAATTGAAAAAGATTTGGGAACCTGGAGCCCAAAACAAAATCACTCGTTTAAAAATTAAAAATTAAAAATGCAAAATTCAATTTTTAATTTTTAATTTTTAATTTTTAATTGGAGCGAAGCGAGTGACACTGGCGTTTTGGACAAGTGGAGTTTTTCCCAGACGGCGAGTGTTACCGTATATTTTGGCACAGTCAGTTGGAGCGATCGCAGCCTCAGCTTTACTGCTGATTAGCTTGGGAAAAGTTGCGAATTTGGGGGTGACTTTACCGCTGAATGGCAACTGGTTTCAATCTTTCATTTTGGAAACCATTCTGACTTTCGTCTTGATGTTTGTAATTTTCGGTTCCGGACTAGATCGCCGCGCCCACATTGGTTTTGCTGGATTGGCAATTGGTCTAACTGTAGGCTTAGAAGCTATGTTTATGGGGCCAATTACCGGTGCGAGTATGAATCCAGCCCGTTCATTAGGCCCAGCGCTGGTGGGAGGAATTTGGCAATCTCACTGGGTTTATTGGGTAGCACCTATTTTGGGGGCGCAATTAGCAGTGGTGGGATACCTTCCGCCGCGTTCGTGACCAAGTAAAAGAACGCGTTGTGAAATTGATTGAAGAACTTAGTTAACAGTTGGATTACACATTAGTTTGCTAATCGAGAAATTAGCTCTGTTTGATAAGTAAAATGCGCCCTGTACGATTCCCGACTTCTTAGAGAAGTCGGGAATCTGTATTGTATTGTTTAATCATGCGAAAAAGCAATCAAACATCATTATCTTCTTAAAAATAGATAAAATTTCTGAATGTATTTGTATTTATCTTTAGTCGTAAATGTAGGTTTATAGGGAACTATTAAGCTTTCAACAAACACTTTTTTATTTATGTCTAGAGAAAGAGGTCAATCACAAAAATAAAAAGCTAAAATAATAGTTTAAACTACAGATTGTTTTATCTTCTAGTTAATTGTGATTCATCAAAACACGGAAAATGTACTTAACCGTCCAATTGAAAAAACATCTGTTGAGGGTTATAAATTTAGCTGGTTTGATAGGTTTTGTCTGTGGTATCCTCCTGGTTGGCTGATTCTATTCAATCGGCACTGGCAGTATTATCATTCAGACCCTGATGGATGGAATTGGCTAGAATACATCTTATTTTTAATTCCAGGTGGTTTTTATTTAGCACTATTCATTCGCTGGTTGCGTCTTGGCTGTCGTTCGCCACGCCAAGAAAATGAAGAATTTGACCCCAACTATCAACGAGCTTTTCGTGAAGAAATTCTTGCTCCTATTATTGAATATTATTTTCATGGTGAATTGCAACAACTAGAAAACTTGCCGCCTACACAACCAATGATTGTGGCAATGAATCATGCGGGAATGTGTTTTCCGTGGGATTTTTTGACCTTGGGTTATTTATTAGGTAAAGAACGGGGATGGGTAGTACAAACTTTGGCTGGTATATCTTTGTTTGACCATGCTTGGATGATTTGGTGGTTGCCGCCTGGGTGGTCAAAAGTTTTAGGTGGTGTGAGAGCAGAGTTGGATGATTTCGCGGCTGTTATGCAAGAGCGTAAAATTATCCTATATGCACCAGAAGGGTTACGCGGGCCAAGAAAAGGTTGGCGAAAACGCTATCAATTGGAAAAGTTTGATTTGAGTTTTATTCAGTTGAGTCAACGTTATCAAATTCCAATTTTACCTGTTGTTTGTATTGGGAATGAAAATTTACATCCTTGGGCTGTCAATCTGCGAAAATTGCAGAGGCTATTAAAATTACCATTTTTGCCTTTATCACCTTTAATGTTGGTTTTTCTTCTTTTTCCATCAATGGGTGTTTGGGCAATGAAAAGCCGTCTGCGTTATTTTATTCAGCCTTTGGAACTAACCACTTCAAAAACAGAGAGTGAAACTGAGTCAGATACAAGACGTGCAGTAGCTTTTAAACAGGCGCAAGCATTGCGAGAAAAGATACAAGATCAAATTAATAGGCTAATTGCAAGGCGTTGCTGAATTTGGTCATGAATTATGTTTGCATACATTTTTGTAGCTCGATGCCAAATCATTGTAGAGACGTAGCATTGCTACGTCTCTACATATCCGTGAATTGTAAATTCATAT
>NZ_JACAEU010000211.1:0-28362 GCF_013388695.1 Fischerella sp. | reverse complement strand
ATGAATTATGTGTGCATACATTTTTGTAGTTCGATGCCAAATCATTGTAGAGACGTAGCAATGCTACGTCTCTACATACCCGTGAATTGTAAATTCATATCTTGATTCAGCAACGCCCTGTTAGCCGGGAAAGTATGTATGACAACGAGGAATTATAGTTGGCTTTTCTTATAGATACAAATATACTGCTTCGTAGCACTTTTCACCAACTATTGTGAAACTACTGGCTAAGTGAACAACCACAAAGGATTGCAAAGATATTTGACTCATTTGTAAGTATTACTAACACTTTTTCTAGAATTAAAGTACAGAGAATACTGTAGAAATTTAGTAACTCTGAACTCAGCAAATAAGACGCTAACTGCTGCCAGATTTTGCAACTACGAAATATACAGAGTTAACTGCATAAAAAAACTGAAAATATTGCATGTTGAACTCATTTTCAGCAATTCATGCATATTCTCTACATTCAGAGGAGGCATAAACGATGACCACCATCGTTCAACGTCGAAAAGAATTTGATTTTTCCAAGCTATGGGATCGATTTTGCGCGTGGATTACCAGCACTAACAATCGTATTTACATCGGCTGGTTTGGCGTGCTGATGATTCCGACTTTGCTAGCTGCCACTATTTGTTTCATCTTGGCTTTCATTGCTGCTCCCGGCGTAGACATGGAAGGTATTCGAGAGCCAATCAAGGGTTCTTTGATGGATGGTAACAATTTGATTACAGCTGCTGTTGTACCAACTTCTGCTGCGGTTGGCTTACATTTTTATCCAATTTGGGAAGCCGCTTCTATAGATGAGTGGCTTTATAACGGCGGCCCCTATCAATTAATTGTGCTGCACTTTCTAATCGGAATTTGGTGTTATCTTGGGCGACTTTGGGAACTTAGCTATCGCCTTGGTATGCGTCCTTGGATTGCCGCCGCCTTTTCCGCACCCGCTGCCGCAGCAACAGCCGTTTTGCTAGTTTACCCGATTGGTCAAGGTAGCTTTTCTGACGGCTTACCTTTAGGAATTGCGGGAACTTTCCACTTTATGATGGCTGTGCAAGCAAATCACAATATCCTCATGCATCCCTTCCATATGTTGGGGGTTGCCGGAGTCTTTGGTGGCGCGTTCTTGAGTGCCTTGCATGGCTCATTGGTTGCTTCAACGCTCATCCGCAACACCAGCGAAAACGAGTCTATAAACGTTGGGTATCAGCTTGGTCAAAAGCAACCGACTTACAGCTACTTGGCAGGACACTATGGCTTCTTAGGTCGCCTGTTGATTCCACCTTTTGCTAGTCGAAATCACCGCGCTTTTCATTTTCTAACAGCAGCTTTGCCAACAATAGGTATTTGGTTTGCTGCACTGGGTGTTTGTTCAGTCGCATTTAACCTGAATGGATTTAACTTCAATCACTCAGTCTTAGATAGTCGAGGTGCACCGATTCCCACAGATGCCGATTTACTCAATCGAGCTAATATTGGGTTACAAGCAATGCACGCTCCTAATACCCATAATTTCCCACCGATTCTTTCTAGTGGTATACCATTTCCGGTGAGTTGAAAAATTGAAAATTTCCTCGTAAATAAAAAGTTTTGTCATTAAAACCCGCCCTTTGATTGAATGTTGCAGGGGCGGTTTTTTAAACTGTCGCCAGCTTAAAAATGAAAAGAAGGACAAGGAGGACAAGGAGGGAGGGGTGATGGGGAGAGTCCAGTTTTATATTCTCCCCACCTCCTCACCTCCGCTTCTCCCACTTTCCCATTCTCCCTGGTCTGACCGCACCAAGAATTTATGAATACTGAATCTATGCTCTAGCCTCTCATCTCTAATCTCTATTTTTATATCTTTAAAAAAATTTATTTAAATTCAAGATAATTATTATTGAAATAAGTTATTAAAATTTTTATGAAAATGTTGATTAAACAACAACATTTTAGCAAGGAATAAAGTAATGTAAGCTTAAAAAGCCGCTGTAGTAAATGTGGCATTTAAGCGGTTTTATAAGATCATTACTTACGCAACTGCCACAATCATTAAGTTTGAATTAATTCATTTAATGATTATTTTGAAGCACTTAAATACTGAATGCAAACTCAAAAAAATGGCGTAAGTGATGAATTAGTCAATAAAACTAATTTTTCGTAAAATCATGACTTTAACAAATTAGCCTAGCTAAAGATTCTCATTAAAAACTGAATTTCGGAAAATACATGTCTGTGCGTTTTCAAGATTTCATGCGAAAAATTAGGGTGATTGGTAGCTTTTTGAATTTATATTATTTAGGTAATGTGATGATGTAAATATATATTGCTAATTAGTTGTTACATATGTAACTAATAAACTTGACATTTATTTTTATTTAATGTCAATCGTTTATATTACTAAGCTAAATGATGTAATGGAGCGATGAGTAATAGCTCGTTACAATAAGATTATATGTTGATCGTTCACTCAAGCTTCTCCCCAAGGAGTAAACTCAGTTAGCATTAAGCAGACCTTTCTGCTGAGACTACAAATGAACAGACACACTTTCACAAAGTCTGTACATAAGTGAAAAAACCTTGAGTTTTCTGTTAACTATGAACAGTAAAGATCATCTGTGTTTAGTTGTACTTAGTACAAAAAGGCAGAAAGCAAGAGGTGAGACAGCTCGCTCCAAAAGGGGTTTCCACGGCGACGGCGCTTAAAGTTCCGACACTATGCGGAACACGCGCCTCCCCATGTAGACGCCTACAGGGCAGCTTCAAGGTAGAGTAGGGCAGAAGGGGATATGGTCGATTTATTTATGCCACCGTATTAATTCTTGAATTTGATTTACTGCCATGACTAAACCCAGTACAGATTATCTGTTGACAAATGACAAGGAAAGACTTTCCAGGTTTAAAATTCAGAGGTATCAATGACTTTTACTACTTTTAGCAAACAAACAAATCAATATAAATTACTTCAACCAAGGCCGCAGTGGCAGGGAGAGAGCCTTATGGATGCTGGGATCGACAGTGAAGATGCGAATATGCTAGATACCTCAGCAGAAACGAACATTCTCAATAACTCAAATCGCGGTCGAGTTGCTATTTTTATTGATGGCTCAAATCTATTTTATACCGCTTTACAACTCGGAATTGAAATTGACTATGCTAAACTACTTTGTTGTTTAACTCGGGGTTCTAGATTATTACGTGCTTTTTTCTACACAGGAGTCGATCGCAATAATGATAAGCAGCAGGGTTTTCTGTTGTGGATGCGTCGAAATGGCTATCGTGTGGTTACAAAAGATTTAGTTCAGCTTCCAGATGGCTCCAAAAAAGCCAATCTTGATGTAGAAATTGCTGTAGATATGATCAATTTAGCTCCCTACTACGATACTGCGGTCTTAGTGAGTGGCGATGGAGATTTAGCCTATGCTGTAAATGCGATCGCTTACAAAGGAGCACGGGTAGAAGTCGTCAGCGTCCGCTCAATGACTAGTGACAGCTTGATTGATGTTGCCGACTGCTTCATTGACCTCGATACGATTAAACAATACATTCAAAAAGACTCTAATTCTGCCTATAACTGTCGCTCGCTATCCAACACCAGCGTGTAATTGACAATCTTCAATCTTCAATCCATCTTCATCTACACTAGTATCATGCCAGACTCACAGCTACTTTCTAGAGTAAAATGGCAACTACTGTAAGTGACTCTGTGCATTTTACTCACCTCTAACTGAGATGGATATTTTAATTGTTGAGGATGAACCGGAGATTGCTCAGTTAATTCAACATACTCTCGAAAAAGAAGGGTTTATCTGTCGCATTAGCCGCGATGGCATCTCTGCCTTGCGGATGTTTCAGGAGCAACCACCAGATTTAATTATCCTAGACTTGATGATTCCTGGCTTGGATGGGTTAGAGGTCTGTGCCAGAATTCGTCAAAAACCAGGTGCAAAAGATCCATATATATTAATGCTCACTGCCAAGGGTGAAGAAATTGATCGTGTCATTGGCTTATCTACTGGTGCTGATGATTATATGGTTAAGCCTTTTAGCCCCAGAGAGTTAGTTGCCAGGGTGCGCGCCCTTTTGCGGCGCAGCCTTCGCGGGGGAGGGCAAAATCAAATTTATCGTACGCAACATTTTACAGTAGACGTAGAGCAGCGTACCATCAGTCGCCAGATAGATTCTCAGCCATCAGAAATTCTAGAGTTAACAACCCTAGAATTTAACTTGCTAAGCACTTTCATCAGCAGTCCTGGTCGAGTTTGGAACCGTACCCAACTGATTGACAAACTCTGGGGCGATAACTTTTTTGGTGATGAGCGGGTTGTAGATACTCATGTAGCGCGGTTGCGAAAAAAAATAGAACCAGATCCTGCTAATCCCACGTTTGTTAAAACTGTTGTAGGCGTAGGTTATAAATTTGAAGACCCGCCCCTAGTTTGAGCATGTTCAAGATTGGTTGGCGTTGGACAAAGTCCTTGCCTTTGGGAACTCGTCTATTTTTTTCCCACCTCGTAGTCATAATTGTGGCGGTGGTTAGTCTCGTCATCATTAGCAAACTTTCTTCTCCCCGCCTTTTTGTCCTGCACTTACAGCAATTAGAAAAACGGGGGTACAGATTATTTAATATCCGTACAGAATTAGTTGCCGGATTTGAAATCGCTTGGAGACGAAGTACTTTATGGTCAGTCGTAGTCAGTGCTACGGCAGCAGGAGGATTGAGTTACTTAGTCTCTAAGCGGATTATGCAAGGCTTAACTAAGATGGAACAAATTACTCAAGAGTTTGCTAGTGGTCGGTTGAATGCACGAGTACCTGTATCGGATATTCCAGAACTGAACAGACTGGGAGCAAGCTTTAACCGTATGGCAGCCAGTTTAGAAGGAGTAGAAGCGCGGCGGCGGGAATTAATTGGAGACATGACCCATGAATTGCGGACACCCTTAACGGTAGTGCGCGGTTATTTGGAAGAACTGGCTGACGGGAGAATAGAACCCTCTAGTGAAATTTATCTGCGGTTAGTCAAGGAAACGAAGCGGTTAGAACGATTAGTCAACGATCTGCAAGAACTTTCTAAAGCAGAAGCTGGTTATTTGCCGATTAACATTCAGCCTGTAAATCTACATCCCTTACTAGAGTCATTAGTGGAAAGATTCGCCGACCAATTGCTTGAAGATGGGCCAGTGCTGCGACTGGAGTGTCCGCCACAGCTACCCCCTGTGTTAGCAGATATTGACCGTACAGAACAGGTGTTAGTGAATCTAGTTGGTAATGCAGTGCGTTACACTCATCAAGGCGCAATTACCATCCATGCTTGGACTGATGCCTCAAAACTTTGGATTGCAGTAATTGATACGGGTATGGGAATTGCCGCAGCAGATTTGCCCCATATATTTGAGCGCTTTTGGCGAGCTGATAAATCCCGCGATCGCCATTCCGGTGGTACTGGTATCGGTTTAACCATCTCTCGCCGTTTAGTGGAACTACAAGGCGGCTACATGGAAGTAGAAAGCGAAGTCGGAAAAGGTAGCACTTTTCGTTTCTGTTTGCCTTTGTTTCGTTACAATGCTCGTTCGGGATAGCGAAAATAACTCTTTCTCTTACCCCTTGATTCACATCTCGCACGCCTATGCAACAACCTGGAGGCATAGCCTCCAAACCCTCGTTACCAGGTTGAACCTGGTAACGAGGACTAAAAGCAGAGGCTCTTTATAGACATGAATTCGGTTGGGGTCAACCATTGGGTTAGGCGATGTCAGACAGGCACAGCCTGCAATTGCTGTTTGAGCCTAGAATCCTCGCCCTTATAGAGTGGGGAGTATGTAAATATTGATACCAAACTCAAAAAAATCAGGGTAATCTCAGATAATCTAAGAACTACCCTGATATTTTACTAGGAGTCGTCAATTATTTTTACTGTTGACTCCTTACTAATTATGCAAACGCCGCAGTCTTCACATCGTTGTTTGCTAACAGTTCTTGCAATTCCTCAGCATCCACGGTTTCTTTCTCAACCAGCATATCCGCCAATTGATCGAGAACGTGACGGTTATCTGTCAAAACTGTTTTAGCACGCGCATAAGCTGCATCCACTAATTTGCGGACTTCTTCGTCAATAGCGGCGGCGGTTTCTTCGGAGAAATCACGTTCTGACATGATATCCCGACCGAGGAACATATTGCCTTGCTGACGACCAAGGGCAACGGGGCCGAGTTTGTCACTCATCCCAAACCGTGTTACCATTTGCCGGGCAACACGTGCTACTTGTTGCAAGTCGTTGGAAGCACCGGTAGTTACTTCTTCTTCACCAAAGATTAATTCTTCAGCAATGCGACCACCTAATGCCACTGCCATCTGATTTTCTAGATAAGAGCGGCTGTACAAACCACTATCCATACGGTCTTCGCTGGGGGTAAACCAAGTTAAACCACCGGCACGACCGCGCGGAATAATGCTAATTTTTTGCACTGGGTCGTAATCTGGCATCAGCGCCCCAACTAAAGCGTGACCGGCTTCGTGATATGCCACGAGTTGCTTGCGCCTTTCGCTCATTACCCGGTCTTTCTTCTCTGGCCCTGCTAAAACGCGATCAATCGCGTCGTTAATTTCATCCATCGAAATTTCGGTCAAGTTCCGGCGTGCTGCCAGAATGGCGGCTTCGTTCAGCAGGTTGGATAGATCCGCACCAGTAAACCCAGGAGTACGACGAGCAATTCTTTCCAAGTCCACATCCTTGCCTAAAGTTTTGCCACGGGCATGAACTTTGAGAATTTCCACCCGTCCAGAGTAGTCGGGACGATCTACAACAACCTGACGGTCGAAGCGGCCAGGACGCAACAAAGCTGCATCCAAAACATCGGGACGGTTGGTAGCGGCAATGATAATGATGCCGGTGTTACCTTCAAAGCCGTCCATTTCTGTGAGTAACTGGTTGAGGGTTTGTTCCCGCTCATCGTTACCACCGCCTAAGCCTGCACCACGCTGACGGCCGACAGCGTCAATTTCATCGATAAAGACGATACAAGGAGCATTAGCTTTGGCTTGCTCGAATAAGTCACGGACGCGGGACGCACCCACACCCACAAACATTTCTACGAACTCAGAACCAGAGATGGAGAAGAAGGGGACACCCGCTTCGCCTGCTACAGCACGAGCTAGCAAGGTTTTACCAGTTCCTGGAGGGCCTACTAACAGTACGCCTTTGGGAATTTTGGCTCCAACGGCAGTAAAGCGATCGGCGTTTTTCAAAAAGTCTACGACTTCGTTTAGTTCTAGCTTGGCTTGATCGATGCCAGCGACATCACCAAAGGTGACTTGGGTTTGTGGTTCCATTTGCACTCTGGCTCTGGATTTGCCAAAGTTCATGGCTTGGCTACCCGGGCCATTTTGGGCACGGCGCAGCAAGAAGAATAAGCCAACCAGAAGCAATACAGGGAAAAATAGGCTGCTAAGTGCCTTAAACCAGAATCCTTCGTCGGTTTGAGGCAAAACTATAATATCTATGCCTTTAGCGTTGAGTGTGTTGATCAGGTCTGGATCGTTAACTAAAGTCACCAATTTCTTGTCGCCACTTGTAGGCGTGACAATAGCTGTAGACCGATCCGCACTAATACTGACCTTATCTACCCTGCCATTTTGAACTTCTTGAATAAATTGACTGTATCGCCATGTCTCTCTGCTTTGGGGTTGCTTGTCAAAAAATGCTGTCCCAAGAGCGATGACAACAATAAAAAGCAGCGCGTACAGCCCCGCATTTCTCCATCGTTTATTATTCACCGAGGTTAATCCTCCTAAATTTGTTGTGCGAGGGCATTTTAAGAATTATGTTAACTTATCTTAAGGTATACCAAATTCTGCACCTATAATGCTAGTAGAAATCCCCGTAGTTGTTGAAAACAAGGATGCTTGGGATTATATTGTAGCGATCCTGTGGGCTGGATGACGGTGTGGATGGGAACAATTTCGACAACACTGTTACAGTAGGCGATCGCATCAAACTCCTTAACTAGTTCCGGTGTCCAAGGTTCCTCTTTCACCTGTTGTTGATTTTGCAGCCAGTCGATCAGCTGATCTCGCATCACTCCTGGCAAAATTCCTGCACTCACAGGAGGTGTCCACCAACAGCCATCCCGCCATCCCCAAAGATTGCCCGTACTTGTTTCTAACCAATTCCCCAAAGCATCCACTAATATCGCCTCTTGAGCATCTAACTTTTGGGCTCTATTCCTTGCCAGCCAAGCACTCAGATAATTTCCAGTTTTGTGAGTGGGTAAACTGCGAGAATATGCTAGTGATGAGAGGCTAGACACTATACCATTATTCTGTTTATCCATCAAGTCTTTTGGTAAGAATCTGCCAACTATCCATTCCCGTCCATCGGGAAATACGGTAATTCTAAGGACGGGAAAGTGTGCCATGATTAATTCCGCACCTTGACGTAATCGTACTTCATCTGGTAATAACCAGCCAAAAGTTTTTAAGCTAAATTTAAGGCGATCGCAATGTGCCTGCCAATTCGTTAATCTATGGTCTAATGAATTGCCATAAACCCGTAGTGTAGTAAAAACCGTCGCTCCGTACAGTAAAGCTGGGTCATCAATGGTTAATTCTATGGTTTGAGACTGAATTAATTTACCGTTGTACCAATAAATAGTCGTAACCTCGCTGGGAATGAGGAGTGGGGGAGTGGAGGAGTGGGGGAGTGGGCATTGGGCATTGGGCATAGTTAACAACCACTGTACGGGCGGGTTTTGATAGATCTTTTGTGATTGAAGCCTATAAATTTGTGGCTAAACCCGCCCCTACTAACCACTAACCACTAACCACTAACCAACAATCAACAACCAACTAATCCTTTTCAGGTAATTTAATTTTAGTAGAGCCATCTGGATTTTTGATGACCTTTCCTCCTAAAGCTTCTATGGCGCTAATTGCTCTTTGTCGAGTTTTATCATCCAATTTATTATTTAATACCATTGTCCAAGTAGCAATTTGGGCGTATCTACTGTTAGGATTGCGATTTAAAAATTCAACAGTCTTCTGAGAAAATCCTGCTAATTGTTTGCTTTCTTCATCTGAATGATTACTAGCCCAGTTTGCTGCTTTTTGAAATGATTGCTTGGCATTTTGAGCATCTCCTAAAAATAATAATTCATCAATGCCTTTATAACGCCATACATAATAAGACCGATGGGGAACCCAAGGAGATAGTGAATTTAAACCTTTTTTCATCAATGCTATTGACCGTTCTGGCATAGCGGCATACATAGAAGTGCTGGTAGAAAGCCCTATGTAAGCCTGTAAAAATCGCGGATCGCGTTCTAAAATGACTTCAAAATATTCTGGGCTGAGACTGTAACCTGTTCTGTCACGAACTTCATCATCGCCAAAGTATTGCAAAAAACTGAGATAGCTCCAATTTGCTATTAAATTATCATAACCGAAAGTCGGCATTTGCTTAAGCAAATTGAGGCGGAGTTTTTCTGTGTTTATTTCTCTTTCTAATGTTTCTAAAGAAGCAGTTTGTTGACTAGAAATTAGTTGTTGCATACGGGGAAATTGCAACAAGCTAACTCCTAAAATACATAGACAGGCTGTAATAAATGCACCAATAGCTTGAGGGGAGAGAAACAACATTCTGCTTGACTGATAAATGAAGTGTTGGATTACAAGTACATAGTTCCCGTAAATTTAGCTAAATTAACAGTTTCAATGCAATTAGCGATCGCGCGAAGTATTAGTTAGTCAACAGTTCCTATGGAAAAGCTTTCGTTCAACTAACTGGCTGTATTGGCTTAGCGTATTGGAGATGTAACTTAGAAAACATCTCTAAAGTCGATAATCGGTAACGGGTAAAACCAATTACCAATTACCAATTACCAATTACCAATTACCAACTCTTACAGCAAATTCTTGGGAACATTCTCAGGAACAACCCATAAGTAAAGGGTTGTGCTTTGCACCTGTACTGTCTGCTGTGGTTTCCAATCACCCATGTCGAAGGCGTGGGAAACAATACGCGTGCCTGGTTTTAGTTCTTTCAAAAGTTTAGGTCGGAGTTTTAAGTTGACATCGGGTAGAAGGTAAAGTGTTACTACCGATGCGTCACTAAAATCGGTTTGGAATAAGTTTTGTTGCTGGAATTTAACGCGATCGCTCACTCCTGCTTTTTGGGCATTTTGCTGACTTTCTTGCACAAGTTCTGGATTAATTTCTACACCAACAGCACGACTAACACCGTATTTTTGCACCGCTGTAATGGGAATGCGCCCGTCTCCACTGCCAAGATCGTAAAGCACATCATCCTTTTTGACTTGTGCTAGTTGCAGCATAGCGTTTACTACTTCTGGTGATGTTGGTACATAAGGTACATCTGCTTCTGGAGCTTGTTGGAATTGAGTTGTAAGCGCTGGTGCTGGGGAGTCAGAAGCAGGCGCTTGGGCATCTATCTGTGAATCGCGCTGGTTCGTGCATCCAGCTACACCCACGCTCACTGCACTAATCCCGGTCACAAGTAAAATTAGTATTCTTCGTAATTGCATGATCGGTGCTGTTTGTAAATAATCTGGTGAAAAACTGAAAGAATGTCCCTATCTTTAGCGTCAAAAACAAATGTGACTGGAAAGTGACAAAACTCAGCTTTTTATTTCTGAACGACCCAACGATAGATAATGAGTCAAAGCTTGTTGACCCGAAACGGGGTATGCCCGAAGCAGTGCCAGGACAATAGGATAAAATCAAGAAAACTCACGCTTGTTGCAGCAAGAAGCTAAAAACTATCAGAGAAAAGTAAAGGATTCCCATAAAAGTGGCATTCTGGTGAAATTGTCATGGAAACTTCATCTTCTCGGTTGCATCAATTTACGACCAAAATATGCAAAATTGCTACACAAATAAACATCGATCAAGACGCAAGCAGCAATTATACACAGGTAGCAATTTTAGTCCTTGGTCAATGATCGTTGGTAGAAACTGACTAAAGATTCATAACTGTCTTAACTATAACCAGTGTATTGAGAAGCACATCGGCTTAGCATCTTCCAAAAAGTAAAAAGTAATACGAAATGGGAAACTTGATTCGTAGCAGTTGGATCGCTTGGTTGGTAACTTTATTTGCATCTATGGGGATTGTGGCAGGAGCTTATTTTACTTATTCAAATTCAAAGACACCTATTTCCCATTTTTCTTATCGCTTATTCGATAGCAACTCTGTCAATAAATCTGATCTTGATATCTGGAAGGAATTACGACCTCCTCGGAAAATAGAAATTGATTTAACCAAGCAACGCTTATACGCATGGGAAGGTAACAAACTTGTTTACTCCATGCAAGTTTCCACGGGTAAACGCTCCACTCCCACAAAAAAGGGTAAATTTTTGATTAGCTCTAAGTTTCGCTCTACTCGAATGCGAGGCCCGGGTTACGATATTCCTAATGTTCCCTATACCATGTATTTTTTCGAGGGTTACGCCATTCATGGGGCTTTTTGGCATAATAATTTTGGTACACCAGTTAGCCACGGTTGCGTGAATTTACGAGTACCAGAAGCTCGCAAGCTTTTCAATTGGGCTGATATCGGCACGTTGGTGGTGGTGCGTAAGTAGGGTTTTTTCTCGATTTGAATATACAAACTATTTAAAAGCAATTGTCCCACCTTTTATCCCGACTTTGTCACCTTGCACAGTAGATACTAGTTATGCCTGTGGCAACAAATTTGATGAAGGTGCAATGAATAGCAGTCTCCTTTACCAATCAGTTGATGCTCTGCTGACTCGGAGAAATGACACTCCGCTGATTAGGGATTTTGATGCTTCAAAGCAGGTCGAACTGTTTGTGACACTGAAACAGTTTCAGTTTAGCGGTCAACTTGTATTGACCGATGTAATGGGGCGAGAGTGGATTGTTCACCTGTATCGCGGTTTCATCGTGTATACCACTGGTGGAGATCACCCAGTGAGACGGTGGAAGCGGAATTCAGCGCTCTATCTGCGCCAGCAGCCTGCTGATATTTCAGCACTACAGTACGAATTGGTTAATACGACGCCTGAAGATTTTGATACCTGTTGGCAGTACCAACTATTGTGTTTGTGGGTAGAGCAACAAAAAATTACCAAGGAGCAAGCTGCCAGAGTCATTTGGTCAACGATTGTGGAAGTGTTGTTTGATATCACGCAAGCAACACAGGTTACTTATGAACTCAGACCTAACAAAACGCTGCCTAAGAGACTTGTTTTGATTGATGCAGCGCAAGCCGTTGCAGAAGCAGATCGGCTTTGGCAAAGCTGGAAGGCTGCAAAATTGGCTGATTGCTCCCCCAATAAAGCGCCTGCTATCGGTCAAGCAGGGGAACTGCAACAGCGAATTTCAACCTCAGTCTACCAAACGCTAAGCCAACTTTTAGAACAACAGCAGACCCTGCGTGAAATGGCAATAGACATGAAGCAGGACGTGTTGACTGTTATCCGTTCACTATTGCCCTATATTCAGTTGGGCTTGGTGGAATTAAAAACTATTGCTGACCTACCAGCCCCAATCTTTTCATCATCAACGCCATCAGAGGCTCGACGACCTTTAATTGCCTGTTTAGATGATAATCCTTGGGTTAGCCAAGAGATGGAAAAGATTCTGACAGCAGCAAACTATCGGTTTGTCGGTCTAAACGATCCTTTACGGGCGATCGGCGTTTTGTTAGCGCTGAAGCCGGATCTGATCTTTCTTGATTTGATGATGCCGAATACAAATGGGTATGAAATTTGCAGCAAGCTACGCAAGCTTGCCTGCTTCCGCCATACGCCAATTATTATTTTGACGGGAAATGATGGGGTAATTGATCGAGTTAGAGCTAAGATGGTTGGCTCTTCAGATTTTCTCAGCAAAGAAACAGTTGATACTAACCAAGTCATAGGTGTAATCAATAAGCACCTTAAACAGATTCATCTCAGTGAACCGGCGTTGTAAATCAAATGGGAAAAAGCAAGTTAAAAAACATTCAGTTATAGGGGTTTAGGTCTCGCAAAGCTTCATACAGCTTGTAAAAGGCATTTGTGAAACCTACCCTTACTTCGGAAGAGAAAAATTTTTGAGATTTTGAGTCTTGAATTGTTTAGCTGTGGCTATCTGTTATTTGTTGGAGGTACATATTTTATGAATCTTACCCTGACTACTGAGGATTCCTTGACTGATCAAACAGTTGCCTTGGTAGTTGATGATTCTCTACCTGCACGGGAAATGATTACAAAGTATTTGTATCAATCCGGTTTTCATGTTTTGACAGCTACTAACGGAGAAGAAGCAATACAACAAATCAGTAAACATAAGCCTAATATTATCATCCTAGATGTTGTCCTGCCGGATAGAAGCGGTTTTGCGCTTTGTCGAGATTTAAAGGCGACAGCTGAGACAACTAACATCCCCATTATTCTCTGCTCAATTAAAAAAACGAATGCTGATAAATTCTGGGGATTAAAGCAGGGAGCCAATGCTTACTTATCTAAGCCAGTTGCTGAGGAAGAACTACTCAGCGTTATAAATAATTGTTTGGGTGTCAAGTCTGATATTTAAGGAGACACCAATGACATCTGACTCTTTAGCATCATCATCAACAACAGTCCCATCCTCTGCAAAGGCAAGAGAGCAGTTTTTACGGTTTCAGCTTGTTCCTGACACAACAGTATTGCTGCCAATTTCTCAGATCGCTGAGGTCTTGACAATTCCTGTCGATCAGATTACGCCAATTCCTCAACTTGCTGCATGGGTAATGGGGGCTTATAACTGGCGGGGTCAGGTACTCTGGATGGTTAATCTGGCTCACTTGATCGGGTTCACACCTTGGCATCAACAAGGTATAAGTGCAACCTATAGCGCAATTGTACTGCGTGCCCGCTCTATGAGTACGCCAGACAACAATGCTGAGAACCAGATGATCGGGCTAGTGATAAACCGAGCAGAAATGATGGAGTGGTGCGATCCGGATCTGCTTCAATCTCCGTCGTCCGATGTCGTCACTCCTCAGTTGGTGCCGTTTATGCGCGGATACCAATTGAAATCCAATGGTGAACAGTTAGCCGTTTTGGATGATGAAGCCATTATTGCCGCCATATCCCAATCATAAGCTTCAGAAGCCATAAACTGATTGTTCTGTCTTTCTTAGCCTTGAGACGACTGCAACCAACTGCTCAGTTTTCATGAGGTAAATTCCATGACTCAGAATCATGTTAGGTCTGTGTTGCCTAACTCCCAAAATGCGAAGACAAGTAGAAACTCATCCAAAACTCGACAGCTTTTTCACCAATTGGGGAAAGCGAGTTGGTGGAAGGAATTGAGTCTACAAGTATTGAGTTTACCAAAAAGTTTGCCAAGAAAAGTCACGGTTCTGGCAGTTGCGATCGGTGTGATTCCGATCGCAACCGTTGGGGGTATCGCTTATACCTTGGCGAGTCGCTCGATCACAACGCAAATTTTTGCCGAGCAAGAAAGCCGCATCATTGGCTTGAGTAGCGCACTTACCATCACCATTAATGAGTTTGTGGAAGACGCTGAAATTATTGCTAAATCGCCTTTGATGATGGAGTCACAGTTACAACAAATTTCTGAGGACTCTTTCGCGATCGAGCCACCATTAAATCCAGCGATTTCGCACGAGCAACCAGTCGGTCTGCTAAACCGTTTTATGGGTCTGCTAAACAGTTTTATGGAGGCTAGCAACGGGAAATACGACAGTATTGCTGTCACTGACATAACGGGCAAATTGCTGTTTCAGTCCCAATCATCGCGACCATTTAGTGCCGAAGAGAACTATAGCGATCAAGAGCACTTTCAGCGAGCGGTCTCCAGCCAGTCTCCAGCCATTAGCGACCCAAAGATGACTCTCTCACCAGGCAGAAGTCACCTAGAAGTCGCTGCACCTATAAAACAGCCTGGAACAGGTAAAGTCATTGGTGTCGTTCTGGTGCGAATGTCATCAGAACGTCTAAACGAAATATTTAAATTTCTTGAAGACAATTCTTGGGAATATGAAATTGTCACTCCCGAAGGGCAGATCTTTGCAGCCGCTGAACCAGATATGATCGGTCATTCGGCTGAAGCCGATTATGAGGGAATTTCCGAGACATGGGCACAGATGTTGGAAGCACTCAAGGAGAAATCGGTACTGACCTATGTGGCAACGGATAAGAACGATCGGGAAGAAGTTCTGGTTAGCTTTACAAATATGCCAGGGTTAAGAGGAGTGCCAGAACCTGGATGGACAGTGGGTATTGCCCGCCCTACAGTGCAAACCTTTGCTCCTTTAAGGAAGCTACGCCAAATTTTACTTGTGGGAATAGCCATAGCAGCCCTAATGGTAGGGACGATTGCCGCTATCCTAGCAAAGCGGGCTACCCGTCCTCTCCTAGATGCAACCTCCGCAGTGGAGGACATGGGTCGAGGAAAATTGAATACCCGTCTGAATGTGAACGGTGAAGACGAGCTTGCTGTGCTATGTACCACCATCAACGATATGGCCCAGCAAATAGAACAGTTCGTGCAGGAGAAAGAACTCTTGCAAAAACGGGTGTTCGAGTTGCTGGTGGAAGTAGAGCCTGTCAGTAAAGGAGATCTGACAGTTTATGCCCAGGTGACAGACGATGAAGTTGGTACGGTCGCTGACTCTTATAACTATGTGATTGAGAACTTGCGGAAGATTGTGACTCAAGTCCAAACCGCAACTAACCAAGTAGAAGCAACAGCAAACGACAGTGAGGGTTTTGTTCAAACATTAGTTGAAGGTGCTTTGCAGCAGTCCAACAAAATTACGGGAGCCATCGAGCGGATTCACGCAATGGATAACTCGATCCAAGCGATCGCCACGAATGCTAAAGCGGCAGAAGCAACAGTTCACCAAGCGACTGAAATCGTCCAACTGGAAAATGAACTGATGAATTTAACAGTAGACGGGATTATGGCGATCCGAGGTACGGTATCAGAAACTGCGAAGAAAGTCAAGCATTTAGGCGAATCTTCCCAAAAAATCTTTACAGTAGTAAATCTGATTAAGAATTTTGCCGAGCAAACGAATGTTCTGGCGCTGAATGCATCCCTCGAAGCTGCTCGCGCTGGCGAAGAAGGTCGAGGCTTTGCGATCGTTGCTGAAGAAATCCGAGAGCTAGCTCAGCAATCGGCAAAAGCCACCGATGATATCGAAAAGCTGATATCTAGTATTCAGCGAGCAACCAGTGAGGTAGTGACTGCAATGGAAGTCGGTACTGAACAAGTTGTGTCTGGAAGCAAATTGGTGGATGAAACTCGTTTGGG
Source organism: Fischerella sp. (assembly GCF_013388695.1). NCBI lineage: Bacteria > Bacillati > Cyanobacteriota > Cyanophyceae > Nostocales > Hapalosiphonaceae > Fischerella > Fischerella sp. The sequence goes on along the minus strand of NZ_JACAEU010000211.1, from coordinate 12,093 downwards.
GTTAAACCAAATCGTCACAGCTAATGCTCAAATTCATGAAGTGGTACAAGCGATCGCCCAAGCAACGGTAGAGCAAGCTCAAAACTCTGAGATTGTCACCCAAACGATGACAGAGGTTGCTACCATCGCCCAAAACACAGCAACTTCAGCTACGAATGTGTCGGTTTCCTTTGAGAAACTAATTGCAGTCGCCAAAGTGCTGCAAGGAAGTGTCAGTCAGTTCAAAGTAGATTAGCATCAAACGTTCCACGGATGACTCAGGGAGAAGCAGATTATGTCGATGTCTCGCGATGTTCACGACCAAACTTATCAATTTTTTATTGAAGAAGTCCCTGAACTGCTGCAAGCGATCGAAACAGGGCTACTCACACTGAGGTCTGAACGCAGCTCTACCAAACTCCACGAGTTAATGCGAGCTGCTCACTCCCTCAAAGGAGGTGCTGCAATTGTGGAGCTTGAGGGCATCATCACCATTGCCCATCGACTAGAGGACATTTTCAGGGCACTCTACGACGAGACTATAGAAATCGATGCCGATCTCGAAGGACTGCTGCTACAAGCCTACGATTGTCTCCGGTTTCCCCTTACAGAGCAGATTGCAACTGGCTGCTTTGACTTAGAGTCAGCCTTAACCACTGCCAATCCTATATTTACCAAAATAGAAGAAAAACTGGGAGATGCACTGACTCGGGCTAATTACTACATACCTGACTCTGCGGATCTAAACGTTGACATCATCGCGTCAGTCTTTCAGGTTGATGTAGCTCATGGCCTAGAGCGCCTGACCGTCGCAATCGCTACTAAACTCCAAAAACATGAGATTGCCGAAGAATTACGCGCACAAACAGAACTGTTTGCTAAATTTGCTGAGTTTCTAGAGCTTCCAGGGTTTAAAGCGATCGCAGAAACGACTTTAGCGGCCCTAGAAGCTCACCCCGATCAAGCACTGCACATCGCCCAATTGGCACTTGCTGATTTTACTTCAAGCAGAGAGGCTGTTCTTGCTGGCGATCGCACCCAAGGAGGTAGCCCCTCGGCAGCTCTAATCGCTTTGGCAGAAACCACCGTAATTGACGAAGCACCGATAGATATATTCAACCCGGCGATCGCTTCCCTAGACTCAGAAACTGCGGTTGAACACCTAGAGGAAGGTCTCTCCCTTTCCTTAGAAGATTTATTGAGTGGAAAGACATCGGTTACATCTACAGAAGTAAGTGATAACAGTCCAGTTTTTCTGTTTGAGGCTGATATAGAAGATATAGAAGAAGTAACCCCAAACATCAACGATCTGGAATCGGCAACTAACATTATCTCCGGAACAGAGGCAGCAGAAGAATTACCATCTCTACCCAAGCTAAATCTTGCTAGCCCTACTCCTAGCAACGCTATTGTAGTCTCGCGGGCAACAGAACCTTCTGCAATTGAGTCTGTTCTGAAGCAGGAATTTCAGATTCGCAAACAGCCTCAGGAACAGCTTTCCAACAGTGCTTCCAATATTTCAGTTCGGGTTGACCTCGCTCGCTTAGATCGGATGAATAATCTCTTGGGCGAATTAACGATTAACCGCAATATGTTTGCTCTTGAGAACGAACAAATTCAGGAAGCTATTGAAGAATTACTCCGTCGTTTCGATCGCTTTCAAGGAGTCATCGAGCAGATACAAAACTTATCAAACACCATGTTGGTCACTTCAGAATCCATTGACCACACAAAGAAAGTGGTGCTAGGGAACGGGAACCAGGAATTAGGTCTTTTGAATGAATCCTCTCATCGTTCCTTTGACTCTGGACATAGCCCTTCTGCATCTGGTCTTCAGTTATCAGCTTCTGAATTCTCCTTTACAGAGTTTGATGCTCTGGAAATGGATCGCTACGGAGCCCTACACTCTTCGCTTCAGGAAATCCTGGAAGAAGTAGCGCAGATCAAAGAGGCAGTGGATGATGTTGCCATGTTTCGGGGACGCTCGAATCGAACAATTCGACAGGAGCGTCAAATGCTCTCTCAGCTACGGGATGAACTCATGTGGTCTCGCATGTTGCCAATTGGTAACGTGCTAAATCGTTTTCCCAGAGTATTGCGGGATCTATCTACCACCCATAACAAATCTGTCAGCTTGAGGCTAATAGGAACAGAAGTACAGGTTGAGAAAGCCATTGTAGAGAAGCTCTATGACCCGCTTCTGCACTTACTTCGGAACGCCTTCGATCATGGCATTGAGCCACCAGATGTTCGGCGTCAACAAGGAAAACCAGAGCAAGGCGAAATTGAAATTCGAGCCTATCACCAGGGCAACCAAACTGTTGTTGAGATACGGGATGATGGTCAGGGACTCAATTTAGAGCGTATTTGTTCTCGGGCAATCGAAAGAGGCTTATTGTTGCCAGAACAATTGGCAGCGATTCCTACGGTGGAGCTGTTTGAACTGATCTTTGAGCCAGGTTTTTCAACCGCAAGTCATGTGAGCGAACTTTCTGGACGGGGAGTTGGGCTAGATGTAGTGAAAGCGCAGTTACAATCCCTTAAAGGCAGTATCACTGTTACCTCCTCTCCTGGACAAGGCACAACCTTTACCTTACGCCTGCCATTTACACTAACGGTCGCCAAATTACTAGTTTGCTCAGTCGGTTCCACAACTGTAGCACTGCCAATCGACAGCATTGCCAGGATTATAACTCCCCAAGCTACTCAGACTCACCAAGTTGGCAGCCAGCAATTTTTAACCTGGCAAGAGCAGTCTATTCCTGTTTATCGATTGGCCGATCTTTTGCACTACAACTGTCCATTGCCAGAAACCTTTTCTAGCAATGCGGTGGTTGCTGTTTCCTCAACAGAAAACACAACAGAAAACAAAATCCCACCACTGCTGCTGATCCGTCGAGAGCAAGAGATGTTTGCTCTAGAAGTTGATTACATAGTTGCTGAGCAAGAACTGGTAATCAAACCCTTTGGAGCGATGATCGCCCCTCCCAACTATATTTCTGGTTGTACCATCCTGGGAAGTGGCTGTCTAATTCCCGTGATGAATGGTGTGATGTTGCTAGAAGAGTTTCTGGCGCAGAGCAAAACTAACATGGCCGCCATAGCACCTACAATCGAATCGTTAGCCACTCACGAGCATTTATCTGCCTACGAGACACACACAACACCTACAGTACTTGTTGTTGACGACTCTACTACCGCTAGACAAGCTTTAGTTCTCACTTTAGAGAAAGCTGGCTATCGAGTTTTGCAAGCGCGAGATGGATGGGAAGCGATCGAACAACTGCGGTATGGTTCAATCATGGTGCAACTGATCATTTCTGATGTCGAAATGCCTAATATGAATGGGTTTGAGTTTCTTGAATATTGTCGTCAAGACCCTCAACTAGCAACAATTCCTGTAGCAATGTTGACAACCCGTGGTAACAGCAAACACCGCAATTTAGCAATGCTCCTAGGTGCTAGCGCTTACTTCACCAAACCTTACATTGAGTTAGAACTGCTATCGGCACTGAGCAACATTGTTGGTCAGAATGCGCCTCAAAAAATACCTTACCTTTAAAAAGTAAAAAGATAAAAGTAAAAAGTAAAAAGAAAATACCCATAAATAAATTAAGGGGATTTGAAATGGACGCATTTTTGATCGCGCTACGCGTCTCTCAAAAAGTATTTTTGTTTCATAAATAAATTTAGGGGCTTCAAACCCAATATTTTCTTCTTATTTATGAATGCCTTTTTACTTTTTACTTGTTCGGTGATGTGATGAGTCAAAATTCATAGGAATTTTTTAGTCAATCCTTAACCTTGTTTAATATGAAGCTTTAACTTCATATTTTTTAATAAGAAATGATATTGTTTGATCAAATGGTCTTGTTCATAAAACAAGACCATTTTTGATCGTGATTAGCACTCACACCTATAACAATACCAATCTCTTAAATTCTTTGTGTCCTATCCTGCACCGAAGCTGAAAAAGGCGCATCTATAAGTCCTTTGTGGTTAGTTAAACAAAGATTTTCTGGGTGGGGAAGGGATTAATTAATTTTTCCTCTGACCAATCATTTCTTGATGGTACAAGCCCCCGGATTTATCCGTGGAATCAAAATCCACGCATCCAAAACCCAAAATTGTTTGACAGTAATCCACAATGTTCAGGAATGATTTGGATGGCTGCAAAAGACATTACTTTTAGTCAGATTGTTACCTCATCGCATTTAGACTCTGTAGACCGATAGGCTTTTTATAAATTGGCGAAAACCTTATGTCTGAAAAAACAACAGAAACAACAATCCTAGTTTTACTTCTTTTAACTGCGGCTGGACTAGTTGGTTTAGGGTTTTGGTGGGCTAGTGATGGGTCTGGTTTTGGATCTGCTAGCAACTTGTTGGTAGATTCTATAGATGGTGCTGGGAAAAAACTACAGAAGCCTTCCGATCGGACTCTGACCTTTGCCACTTACAATCAAGCTCGAACCTTTGCCGAAGTGCCAAATATTCCGTCCGGATTATTTAGTTATGGAGGTAGTACAACTTGGGCACCAATCCGAAAAACACTAGACCCAATTATTCAAACCACCCAACCGCAATTTAGATTGCGTTACACCAATCCAGTCATTGGTAAACCTGGGTCTGGTACAGGTATCAAGATGCTGTTAGAGAACCAGCTTGTTTTTTCTCAGTCCTCGCGCCCAGTTAAAGATAAAGAATACCAGGAAGCACAGCAACGCGGTTTTTCTCTCAAAGAGATACCAGTAGCGATAGATGGAATTGCGATCGCCGTTCATCCCAATCTAAACATTCCCGGTCTCACTGTCGCTCAACTCAAAGATATCTACACAGGCAAGATTAATAACTGGAAGCAAGTCGGTGGGCCAGACCTCCCTCTGACTCCCTACTCTCGACCTCAAGAAGCAGGTGGTACGGTGGAATTCTTTGTAGACAACGTTTTGCAGGGTGGGAAACTCGGTACTAATGTCAAGATTGTTGATGACACAACCAGTGGAGTGAGAAAAGTGGCTTCAGACCTTGGTGGCATCTATTATGCTACTGCCATTGAAGTATTGTCACAATGTAAGGTCAAACCTTTGCCAATTGGGTCTAAAGCAGAGCAAATGGTTTCTCCCTACCAAGAGCCTTTGGTGGAGCCTTCTCAATGCCCAAATCAGCGCAACCGCCTCAACAGAGTAGCCATACAAAGTGGACAATATCCAATTACTCGCCGATTGTTTGTGATCGTTAAGCAAAACGGTCTAGAGGATGAACAGGCTGGTATGGCTTATGCTGCTTTGTTATTGAGTAATCAAGGTCAGAAGTTAATTAACGATGCTGGATTTATAAGCCTTCGCTAGCTAGTTGAACTTAGAAATCTATCTTCTGTCCCGAGTTTGCCACCTTTTTGTCCCAGGTTTGTCTATCTTCTTTTGCTTAACTAAAAGTAACAATTTACATATTTATTTAGAATCTCAATACCTTTACTGTCAATGCATTCTCAGAACTTGGTTCTTCGTGTTTGCTGCCACTTCAAGCCTTAGTCTGGTGTACTGCTAGCTTAAGTTAGCTAGTGATGGCAGCGTAGCCCTTAGGTTAGATCACTGCGTTGACGATTGCTGACACTAAGCCTGGCAACTTCCTTGTTGTTGTTTTGTTAGGCTTAACTGTTCAACTCATCCGGCTTTTTATCACAGAGAATCAAGCAAAAAACGCGTCAATCACTGGGATTTTGTTATGTCTTCTAATTCTCTTAAGAGACAGCTAGACTCATTTGCTCGGCTCAAAGACCGCTTCCTTGGATCACCAGAGCAAGCGCTAGAGCAGGCTCATCAGGCTGCATTAAAAATCGAATTTATTGAAGGCAAATACTTCAATGGTGACAAGATACGTGATAATGGTCAGATTGTCTTTCCCCAAGAAGAGTTCGAGAACAACTTGGACATTCTTAAACAAAGAATGAAAGAATTCAATGCAAGCAGATCTACACTCGGCACGCTCGGGCAAGATCACTTGATGAGGCTGATATTTGTAGAGGGAATCTTAGCAAAATATACTAATGATTCAGACACCTCTGCATTGGCTCCGATACCATCTACAACTTCTAGCCCAGTCGTTAATCAAAAGTCATATCCACCAGGGGTAAATATCATTGAAGTTAAAGATGTTAAACCCGTCCCCCCTGGCAAGCGAAAAAAACAAACCTCAAAAGATTTTGAATCGCAACCATACACCGAGTCAGACAATGGTAAGTCAGGAGTACTGCCAAGATCAATCAAGAAGACGCTCGATAAGGTCAAAAACGATCTGAATCCTGGAGCTGAAGAAGAGATTGTTAATGCATATCGCCGCTCTAGAGCAAAAACAGTTATTGCTCTGAGGCTTTTGGCATTGTTAATTATTGTCCCCCTAGTGACGCAACAGGTATCTAAAAATTTCTTGATTCTTCCAATAGTAGAAAAGTTCAGGGGAGGAGAGGAAGCGCAAGTATTCTTAAACTCTGAAATGAAGGAGGAAGCCCTTAAAGAACTAAACACTTTTAGAGAAGAACTCGAATTGGAAAGCCTGATCAGTTCTGCTCCTAAGATGGAGGCAGAAGCTATGGAGGAGAAAGTTAAACATAAAGCAGTTGAACTTACAGAAGAATTTCGTCATAAGAGTAGTAGTGCTCTTAGCAACGTTTTTGCTGATATAGTGGCGCTTGTAGCTTTTGCCTTGGTACTGTTGTTCAGACGACAAGATATCGCTGTCCTCAAATCTTTCATAGACAATATTGTGTCTGGTCTGAGCGATAGCGCCAAATCGTTTGCCATTATCTTAACAACTGACATATTCGTGGGTTTCCACTCTCCTCATGGATGGGAGGTTCTGTTAGAAAGCTTGTCAGCCCATCTGGGGATTGCTCCCAATAAAAGTGCGATCTCTCTGTTTATAGCAACAGTCCCAGTTATCGCTGACACAATGGTTAAGTACTGGATCTTCCGCTCGCTCAGCCGGATGTCTCCTTCGACAGTAGCGACCTTGAAGGAAATGGACGATTAACGCTTGATGCCTGCATGCTTCAGGTGGCTGTGTTGCAAAAATTTTTCGAGGTCGTGAAAACCCTTTTGGTAGATTTCTGATTTATGCAGCCACACTGAACAATAGGGTAATAAATTTCACTTTAATAAATTTCACTTGGCTAACAAAATCAAAATCAGCTTTTTCTATATAAATGTAATATTGGTTGACTGAAATTAATTGGGACTTGGGATTTACATTTTTACCAAATCAAACAAATCAAGCGAGTTAGGATAGTTAAGCGTTCAGATGGCTACTACGTTAGTAAAGAGTCAAAAAATAGCTTTCAACTAAGCGGAAAAATCGAGAGTCAAGTTAAAATGCCATGAAGTTGAAAGAAACGGTTGAAACTCCAAGGCACTTCCGCACCTCGGGGAAACAGCTATCTAGACAACTAAATAACTATGAAGAAGGTAACGGGGAAGAGGCAACAGATGTTGCCCCTTCCCTTTAAGTAACGCTTAACTACCGCAGGAAGTGTGGAGTACTTCACTGAACCGATACCTTAGAATGTGGGCAGAGGAATTTTTCAAGGGGGAACTTCCATTAGCCATTAGAAACTAAAGGTGGTTCTCACTGCACCAATGACAACATCATCGTTATCATTGTTATGATCTGGTTTTGTCAGCCAGATAACTCCTGGCGTGATGGCGATATTATCTGTCACTCTGTACTCGTAGAACGCTTCAATGTGATAAGAAGTATCCTCGTCTTCTTCAATTTCATTAATGCTGGAACTAGTGACTTTAGGCTCCATACCCACAATGATGCCAGCCAAGTTTCCTTGTTTACCCAAGTCGGGCAATGCTAGAGTGACAGCCCAATTCCAAATGTCAACATTACCACGGTCAACTGTTCCTTCTGCTGTGGATAAATTACGAGCATTTGTGTATCCAGCCCAACCACCCAGAACAAATTTGTCACTTAACTTCCAAGACAACTGTGCACCATAAGAATTGCTGGAAAATGGTACATCAACACCCAATGAATCACTCAAAAAGGATTGGGGATTTGCCCTATTGCTGCCAGTTTCCAACTCCCGGTTATAGCTATTTATATAAGTTAAGCCAAGAGTTAATTTATCGCTAGGCTTGAAAGTCAACTGTGCCAGCGCACCATATGGACCATTGAACAAACCATTATCATCTGAGGGGTTATTCGCTGAATTTGCCAAATATGCCAAACTCAATTCTAGGCTCTTACCCAAATCCTGCCTGACTACCAGCCCTGCACCATCTTCTAGCTGAGAATAAATTGGGTTGCGAGTGCCAAAGGCTGACAAAGCACCTTCTCCACCGTCGCCATCCAAGATATTTACTGTGTCAGTAATATCATCTGCATCACTTCCATTCGCATAAACACCGATCCTAGTGCTGTCACCCAGAGAGAAACCATAGAAGACCGTTTCAATTAAGGCATCAGTGGAACCATCACCATCCTCACTGGCAAAGGCTAACCTACCCTCTTGCGTGTCAATCTCTGGGTTGACAATATTATTAGTCGCAATGCGGATTTTAAGTTCATCTTCTCCAGTGAAACTAGAGAGTAAATCCAGACGTACCCTTGCCCCCAGGGTTGTATTGTTATCGTCATTTCCTGAGAAAACATCAGTCAGACCAAGGACTACTTCCCCTTCTAGTTTTGTAGTCGTGGAAAACTGATTGGCTTCCAACTCAGCATTACGAGCTTCAAGAGTATCTACACGACCCCGTAGTGTCGCTAACTCCGCAGTAAATTCTGACTGCAATCGTTGCAATGTGGCTAAATCTTCTTTAGTCACCAAATTTGCTGTCTTCGTGGCAATTAATTCGTTCACTCTGTCTAGACAAGCATTCAAACCTGCGGCAAATTCGTAGCGCGTCAGCGGCCTATTGCCTCTATACGTGCTATTAGGGTATCCAGCAATACAACCGTAGCGTTCTACTAGAGATTGCAGTGCACCAAAAGCCCAATCTGTAGGTTGCACGTCTGATAACTGAGAAACCGACGTAACCTGTGCAATTTTGCGATCTTGACTGATTCTCTCTTGGGTGTGTGGTGAGAACTGAGCATCTTGATGGACAAATTTTGGCGACGTTAACAGTAACTGGTGCTGAGGAGTATCAAAACCCTTGTCCTGTTGATTATCAGTTTGCGTTGTCACCTTTTTTACATTACGGTCTTTGCTTGTTGCTGCTGAATTCCGATCGGGGGAAATATTTTGTGTTTGGTCAGGTGTTGTTTCCTTTGCAACCGCACTTTGAGCATCAACCTGTGTTGTTCCCAAAACAGCGAAACTAGCTAATAAAGATTTCCACAAAATTTTTGTCATCTTTAATTTTTTCCTCACACTAGTTAATCTGGTTGTGTTGCAAAAATTTTTTGAGGTCGTGAAAATCCTTTTAGTGAACAAAATATTCAGTTCTCGGAATGTCAGGTGCGTTAACGATAACGTAACGCACCCAAACGTCTCACGCTCTTGTAGTTCTGGACAGTGTCAAACAAAGCCCAGAAAATAACATGATACTAGCAATAGAAGCAATCAAACTTGGAGAGCGTCAGTTAAATTAAAAGTCATAGTCGTTACCTCGGTTTTCTATTTGTATTAAGTTTTTCAAGTGCAGAATCAAGTACCTGCTTGTATTGATTCAATGTGTAAGTCTTTTTTGCAGTAATTAGCAAAGCAATGAAAATTAGCAGTTGGATTGGTAGGGGTGCAAAAGCCAGGCTACAAAAAAGTAAGAACAAGGCTATCAATCTAACTACTAACCGCTCTATATCATCCGCAATATTTGCACTGATGTAAAAAGAAGCAGTGCCAAGTGCTAGGGTAATTAATGAAGTGAAAAACATGACAAGTACCTGGTGACTTTCACGGTTTTAATTTGCAAGTATCTCCAAGGCACACTGTTACCGCACACCAAAGAGGAGCGATCGCTTTAAAAACGGCGCTGGGTTAATCCCATAAATTCCTAAAGAACTGACAAGCTTATTAAAAGCATTACTGGGTAGGGCTTTAAATGAATGATAACATCAGACGATACATGGAATTTTGATACTTATTGAGTCTATAGCAATGCAAATTGAAAGCACTAAAAGCAAGCCCAACACCACAATTCACAAATTATTTAACAGTTGTCACTTAATCAGAACTTCCTTTCCGAAATCCCTAATTTGTTGAATTTTCAGATTAACAAAAAGCTATTAAGCGACAAACCTATACAGGATTGCTATATTCTCAAAAAGCAAAGTTTTAAAAATAGCTTTTTTCGTTGAAAAGCACTACAAATTTGCTTTGAACTTTTCTCAGAACAAAACCTAAGATGCTTACCCCGTAAAGCTCTGATCGATATTATTCATTCACCCTTTTATCTATAAATTTAAGCTGCCAATAGGGACAAAATCGGGACAAAATAGAATTGTGTTCCAAAAACTGGTTGAAAACAGAGGAATCGCTGATTTATACTTCGCTCATCCCTATTGCTTGTAGTTGAGCTGCGCTCGCTCGACTGCACCGATCCAAATCTTGATAAGTCAGTGTTGCTTATTGCGTTTCGCTATCTACTAGAAAAGTAAAAGCATTGCTATTTGGTTGTGTAAAACTTCTGTAGCGCAGATATCAACTTATTCCTGACCCAGTTGTGGGGACAGCGATGTGTGTATCGATAGGATGTAAGGGGAATGGGATGATTAAATGCGATCGCTAAATTTTGAATCCCCATTTCTGATAATTCTAGACATCTGCGACAGGCAAAATCATTCTGCTGCTACTTCTTTGGAAATGGAGGATTCCGCTGCGGTGGCAGTTCTGGTTGCAATTCTTGCCGTCCATTACGAACAATCCGCATCATCTCGTGCAGCCGTTCTTCAATACTCTCTAGAACACTATCGGCATAATCATCAGCACCCTGTTGAATTTCTTCTGCTTCTGCAAGAGCAGTTTGTCGCATTTCCTCTATCTCTTGCTGACACTGACGGCGGCGGCGATCAATTTCTTCTAGAGTATCTTGCATCATAGCTTCACATTCTTGTTGCACCTGTCGCCGTATTTCCAAGGCTTGCCGTTCAGCCTGTTTGAGAATATCGCTGTCGTCCAAAATTTGCGCTCTTTTAGCTTGTGCGGCTTCCACAATTTGCTGCCCGTATTCTTCTGCTTGCAGGATAATTTCCTGCTTTTGTTGAAGTATCTCTGTTGCTTCAGCAAAAGCTGGTGGCAAAGACAGCCGGATAAAATCAAGCTGATCCAACAGCCTTTCTTCATCCACTAACGTGTGTCGCGTTAGTGGAACGCGAAAGCTACTCAGAATCATTTCTTCGAGGCGATTGAGTTCCAATTGAATATCTACGCTTCTCATAGCCGTAGAATTTTCATGGGAAATTCCATCGTTTAACTCTGGCGGGGTTAGACTGCTTCCGTTTTGATTGAGTTCGATACGGGATGGTTTTGGGCGTAGCATTGGTAAATTTCCAGGGCGACGTGCGGGGGAACAAGATGATCGACAGAGCCACCAAACCTTGCAATCTCTTTTACCACACTACTACTTAAAAAACTATACTCATTTGATGTTGCCAGAAAAACAGTTTCTATATCTACAGAAAGAGTTTTATTGATGTGAGCCATCTGTAGCTCGATTTCAAAGTCTGAAATTGCTCTTAGCCCCCGCAGTAAGACAGAAGCTCCCCGCATTTGGGCATAATTGACAGTTAGACCATCGAAAGCGTCTACTTCCACATTGGATAAATGTTTGACTGATTGACGAATCTGTTCTAACCTTTGTTGCACGCTAAACAATGGTGTTTTGTTAGGATTCCGCAATACGGCGACAATCACTTGCCCAAAAAGCCGACTGCCGCGTTCGATGAGGTCAACGTGTCCTAAAGTAATTGGGTCGAAACTTCCTGGATAAATGGCAATCACAATCAAACGATGCCTCACAGTTGTTTAAGTGATTATATCTAACCACCGTACATTAGAGGATGTCTGAGAAGTAAGAAAGCCCACATAACGGTATCCTGTCAGTAGAAAAAATACTTAAGTATGACAGCGTTATGAGAGCTATGAATCCATCGTACCCAAGTAATCTGACTT
>NZ_JACAEU010000210.1:0-39359 GCF_013388695.1 Fischerella sp. | reverse complement strand
CCACCAACCACTAACCACTAACCACTAACCACTAACCACTAACCACTAACCACTAACCACCAACAACCAACAAACATCATGAATACCGAATCACAACGGCAGCGGGCAGTTAGCGCATATACAGATTTTTTAAATACCCCCTTAGATATACTCATACAACAGCATCTCCACACTAGAGTCGAATCAGCACAGCAGTCGCCCCAACAGGAGGAATTCCCGCACGGGGCTGCCTCAGTTTTGTCATTATTTCATGATGTAGCTACTAGTGTACCTGCATACAAACATTTCTTGGCAGAACATGCAATCAATCCCGACTCTATTCAAACCTTTGCAGATTTTCAAACACTGCCGCTGATTACTAAAGAAAATTACCTTCTGCGTCATCCTTTAGCAAACTTATGTCGCCACGGGCAGCTAGAAATGTGCGATATGATTGCTGTTTCTTCTGGTTCGACAGGAAAACCGACATTTTGGCCGCGTTTCTTCACAGATGAGTTACAAATAGCCACACGCTTCGAGCAGATATTTCACGACAGTTTTGCTGCTGATACTAAACGCACTCTCGCTGTAATTTGTTTCACTTTAGGAACCTGGGTAGGGGGAATGTATACCACCAATTGCTGTCGCTATCTTGCCAGCAAAGGTTATCCTGTTACCGTAATTACTCCAGGTAACAATAAAGAAGAAATTTTGCGGGTAGTCCAGGAACTCGGTATTGCTTTTGAACAAGTTGTATTGTTAGGATATCCACCATTCCTCAAAGATGTGATTGATACAGGCATTGCTCGCGACATTGAATGGCAACGGTATCAAATTAAATTGGTGATGGCAGGAGAGGTGTTTAGTGAGGAATGGCGCAGTTTGGTAGGTGAAAGAGTAGGTTTTCAACATCCCTGCTACGATTCTGCATCACTCTATGGCACAGCAGATGCAGGTGTATTGGGCAATGAAACACCCTTAAGTATCTGTATTCGCCGTTTCTTAGCAGCACATCCAGAGGCGGCGCGCACTCTGTTTGGTGAATCTCGTTTACCCACACTCGTACAGTATGACCCAGTCAGTCGTTTTTTTGAAGTCAAAGATCGTGCATTGCTCTTTTCTGGAGACAACGGTATTCCCTTAGTGCGTTATAATATTTTGGATACTGGTGGTGTAATTAATTACAATGCTATGCAGCAGTTTTTGGCGCAGTACGGTTTCGATCCGGTGACTGAGTTACAAGCTCATGGTGGTAGAGGTGTGCGCCCATTGCCTTTTGTTTATGTTTTCGGACGCTCTAACTTTACCGTTTCTTACTTTGGTGCGAATATCTACCCTGAAAATGTAAGTGTGGGATTAGAACAGCCAGAAATTAGAGATTGGGTTACGGGCAAGTTTGTCATGCAGGTAAAAGAAGATGCAGACAAGAACCGATTTTTATCTGTAGTTGTGGAATTAGCGCCAGGAGAAGAAGGTAGCGAACAAAGAAGGCAAGCCATAACATCTTCCATTCTCACCCAACTATTGCGCCTCAACAGCGAATTTGCTAACTATGTTCCACCAGAATATCAAATGCTACAAATTGCATTAGTCCCAACAAGCGATCCAGAATATTTTCCTGTAGGAGTAAAGCATAGGTATACGCGTAAGTAGTTAGTGGTTAACTGTTAGTAGTTGGTGGTTATTAACTATGCCCTATGCCCCCAACCCCAGTTAACGGACACGACCTAACAACTTAAAAGACCGCATATGTTTGCCTGATTTCTTCTAAAGCTCGACGTAGATCTTCAGAGTGCATCCAACCCACAAAACCTGCATATAAACATTGCCCCTCTGGAGACGCAACAAACACATGGTCTACCCCTAGGAGATTTCTCCAGGTTCGGATTGTACCGCCGTTGTTGAGGTTCATCAAGATTTCAGCCTTGCTAAAGTCTCGCCAATGACCATCCGTAATACCTGGTACGTCGTGTAACCGTCGAATGATTTCGTCAAAAGTGATGGCTTCACCAATTGTAGAATCCAACCAGAATTCGCTAATTACAGACACGACGGCTGGATGATTTCTTAATGCGGCGTGAGATAGACCAGGCAAGCAGGTGAACAGAGCATTGGGAAACTTTGTACATTCTACGGGAATTGTACCGTCACTGCCACCGTCAATATCTCCTGCGATCGCTAAAGTTGGGATAACAGCAGCAATTTTTTCAGCGATGATTTTACGATTTATTCCCAAGTCACGAGCAATTCCAATTCCTAAGCCAAACGGGTCAATAATTCGCCCCAAGTCTGCTCCCCCAACTGGGGATGCAATCAAAACGAGCGAGTGTATCTTAGACCACCATTCCGGATGCAGTTTCAGTACTTCTAACCAGATTAAACCACCCATCGAATGACCAATAATCCTAATCGGTACATCCGAATAGTTATCTATTTGCTTGCTGGCAATGTTTTCTACAAGCTCGATTAGGGGAGCCATACTAATCCAGGTCTGAATGTATCCCAGATTAGGTGCGATAATCACGGTTGTTTCCGTAACCAAGCTACGAGCCAGAGCCTTCATCTGTTGGTTATCATCAGCCCAACCATGCTGCACAAATAGGAGAAACTCTGGTACGTAGGGTTTTATATGCATTTTATCTTTTGATTTTTGACTTTATAAATTTTAACTTGGAGTTTGACCACAGTCAGACGCCATATAAGAGGGTGTTAGAGATAAAGTCTCTGTTAGGGGATTAAACAGGATAACAAGTTCGGCGATCGCATACACAATATCGATGAGCCAGAATAAGCAAAATATGAGACTTATTATTTTGTTACAAAGGGATGAGTCAATAAGCTTTTTAACAGAAAAATCTCCTCATGGACAATCACCCACTAGCATGAATGTAAATTGCCTTTACAAGTCAGGAAGTTTGCTTTTATTGCCATTGATTCAGTTGAAGTAATAAAGGGGGTAATCTGGCCAGATTTGGTATGAGTTATTGCTACTGAAAATATATGCTTTTTTGAAAAAATATATTTTTATATTTACATTTGTAGCTGATTTAAAGACTAATTATTATAGTGAGAATGTGAGTTATAAACATATTTGGAATTAACTTGCCTTTAATGTGATTTGATACTGAAACCATATATTTTTAGTGTAGAGAGACGCTATGGGGTGTTTAGACAAAGGGTAAAATCTTTTTTCGTTGTTTCCCATAAATCATATTAAAAGTAAGTTGTCAGGCTCAAGAAGATTCTTTATTTTGAGTATAAAAGAGTCTAGGGGTTTAACTATCTCAGCAATTGGTTTTTGTCTTAGTAAATTAGATAAAAGCTTTCAAGTTTTTTAGAAGTAAATAAGTAAGGCAGAAATATGAAGACTATATTAATTTTTGCCTTTGTAATTATCGTGTTGCTAGGGTTACTATTGACACCATCATCGATATTAACACAGGCACAAAAACAGGTGTCACCCAGACAAAACATTGAGCAAGTGAAAGAGCAAAATGAATCTGAGTTAATGGCTATTGATGGTGTAGTTGGTGTCGGAATTAGTGAATGTGACGGTGCTCCTTGTATCAAAGTGTATTTAGAAAATGAATTTCCAAAGTTGAAAAAGCAAATACCAACTCAACTTGACGGATTCAAAGTGGATACAGAAGTGACTGGATCTATTGAGGCGTTGCCTCAACAACAATAAATGTTCCGTTTGTGAAAGGAGGCGATCGCAATGAACAATATTGAGGCTGTAAAGCAGAAACACGAGGATCAACTGATGGGGCTGCCCAACGTTACAGGCGTTGGCATCGGTGAGAAAGAAGGCAAGCCAGTCATTAAGGTCTTTGTGGAGCGTAAAGTTCCGGAGTCGGAATTGCAGCCGCAGGAAATTGTCCCCAAGTCTATAGAGGGATGTGAAACGGACGTAGAAGAGATTGGCATCGTGACAGCACAAAGCCAATAAAAAAGGAGATTTAATATGAAACTAGATGACAATATGATGCAAAAGATGACGTTGTCATCGGAGGCTATAGCAGAAGCACAAAAAGCTCATGCAGCCGTCGTTGAAGATTTCATGAACCCACAACGGCTACGCCCCAATGTTGTTGGTTTAGGAGTTGGCATGAAGTGGAGGAATGGGGAGCCTACAGGTGAACCGGCTCTGGTGACACTAGTGAGCCGCAAGTTACCGAGGGATGAATTGAGAGAAGCTGACTTGGTGCAGCCGACATTGGCGAATATGCAAACCGATGTCCTTGAAGTAGGTTATCTGTTCGCTCAAGTGGGCGAGTTGCGCCACGAGATCATACAACCCAGTGATGGTCTGCTTACAGGAGGCTACCGTGTCAGCGAAACGGTAGAACCCCTAGAAAGACCCAGTATTGAACTCCTCGCCAGACGCACCCGCCCAGCTGAAGGTGGCTACAGTGTCGGGCATTATAAGATTACAGCGGGTACTATCGCTACTTGCGTGTATGACATCCTACTGGGAGGTTCCATTAACCCGCCCACGCATGGAGTAGGTGTACCATCCCATTACTATATCCTCAGCAACAACCACGTCCTGGCAAATAGCAACGACGCAAATATCGGCGATCGCATTCTCCAGCCGGGACCGTTTGATGGAGGTGTCGATCCATCAGATTGCATTGCTCGCCTGAGCAGATTCATTCCGATTGAGTTTGAACCACCAATACCCAGAGTACAGCACAATAACTTGGTAGATGCGGCTATTGCCGAAGGACAGTTCCACGATCTCGATCGTGAAATCTACTGGATTGGCTACGTGCGGGGCTGGCGGCGGAAGCAGAATGTAACGGTAGGAACGCGCGTGTATAAGACTGGACGCACCACAAACTTCACAAGCGGCAGGATTACAGCAATTGGCGCTACAGTCGATGTCAACTACGGCGGTGGCAGAATAGCACGGTTTAGAGACCAAATTGTTACCACCAACATTTCGGCTGGTGGTGACTCCGGTTCACTGGTAGTCACGCTGGAGAATAGCATCCCGGTTGCGGTAGGACTGCTGTTTGCTGGTTCCTCTTTCGCGACCATTGTCAACCAGATTGAGAATGTGCGATCGCTACTGCGGGTAGAAGTAGCAGAGCAAATTCTCTAAGAAGTTGCCAAGCCCTCAAAAACCCACAACCGTAAGCCTCTCACTGTCAGTGGTGGGTTGAGGCATCCAAGCAAAGTACAGGGGCTTGTAAAATAACCCCACTTTGACCAGTCTCATAGCAAGTTGCAATCACAGCTAAAAAAAGGAGTTATTGATATGCCAGAAACATTAGTACAAGGCATCGCCGCTGAAGAAACCCAGGATGTCAATGAGCAGGAAGTTCGCCAAATATTCAAGCCAAAAGAGGGAGTCGAACCACAAGAATTATTCGGCACTGGCTTTACCTACAGGCATGATTGGGGAAATAGAAACGGTCAGTGGATATTGCACCTTAATTGGAGCGTCATCACAAATAATACTCGCGTCTTCGTATCAATAGGCGAAGGTGCAGCTGGGGGAGGCAAGTTTATCGGATCTGCCAGGTACACCCTCCACAACGTTGCTCCGAGTAACGGTAGAGTGAGCATCTGGGTTAACATTGAGTGGAATTCTCCTATCCCACTCCTTGTCGATTACCTGATCGTCAATCCCTAATACAGCGCTTTGCATCTAGATGGAGTCCACCCTGCCCCTAATCCCCATACTGTAGGGATTAGGGGCAATAGGGATTGGGAATTGGATCTTTTCGCTTGCCCGATGCCTATTGCCCTTTGCCCTTTCCTGCCTTCTTAGTACACGATCAAACCTGCCTGACGCAGGATAAAGAAAAGAATAGAGTTGACAATGCTAAGCGCGATCGCCCCAATAATCGCACTTGCAATTCCCCACCGGAGTCTAAATCCCTCAACTATCCAAGCTGCCAGACCAAATACAATGATGCTGCCAATCAAGGGAATCAACCCCAGGCTAATAACGGTACTTGTCGTTCTAAACCAATTAGGAAATAAACTCCAAATGCCATTGAAAGCGCCAATAATTGCTCCAGCAATCAGAGCAATCCAGGGACTATCAACCTCAACGCCTGTAGGTAGTTTGGAGATGATTAATAAACTGATAGCAATCACTACAACAGAAATGAGAAAGCCAGTCATTGATACACCTCAGAATGAAATTAGAGTCAGTCATGGTAAATTAGTGTTTGCAACTATTAAACCTTGAATGTCAGCGTCTGTTCCAATTTCTTGAGCATGGAAGCTTCTGGTTCGCTGACCTTTTCACCACCAATACTAAGAAAGCCTCCCAATGCTGCAACGATCGCAGCGGTAGTAAAGATAGCAATAACGTTATAGAAGTAACCAATTAGCAGGACAAGTGCCCAAGCACAGGCAAACAGCAACAGCAAGCGTAGCAAGGTTGAGTTGTTGAAAGTTTGCCAGGGATTTGGTTTTAGGGATTGACTCATAATTGTTAGAGCGTCATGGGTGCTATCGGTTCGATGTCCAAGTCGTTTCCACCAATTAGGTTGCAAGCATTTTTTCGCACCATCGTGTCACTTGCCAATTTTGGCTATATTATCTAGGAGATTGAGCGATCGCCTGTCTAATTTTTGTAATCACTCAAATTTTATACTGGACGCTGACAAACTAAATAAAACTTCCATTTTTTGTTCTGGATGAACAGAATTTTCTCTGGTTACAGCAATACTGTAATTAATAATTACATCTCCCAGCTGATAATTATTGATGTCAAATGCTTGGCTGAACTCACATGCCAAGCTATTATTTATTACAAAATTATCAACCACAAACGGCGAGTAGCTTCACGCAGCATTACTATCTTAGAAAATGGCTAGAAAGTTAGCGTTAGCGTTGATGAACTGATTGCAGAAATCCAAAAATACACTTCATATCAAGTTCGGATGAACACCGATCGTATCTGTGAAGGTCGGTAATAGGTAATGGGAAAAATCAATTAGCAATTACCAATAAAACCAACCATATCGTAAGTAATTAGTCGGACTTGATATAATAAGCTACTATTCCAGCTTCAAATATTTGGTTGTTAGTAGAACTACCAACTACCTCCTCACAAGTTCCTCATTTTCTTTTTCTACAACTATTATTGTGGCACTCCAAAACTAACTTGTTGATGGAGGTTGAGGGTCATGAGGAAAAGAGGAGCTTTAGCAGCAGCAATATTAATTACTCTCAGTTTGGGTATTGTCAGTCAATCTTTTGCTCAACCAGGAATGAGGATGAGAGGTAGTGGTGGCTGGGGGCCAGGACATCATTACAGCAGAATGTATAATGCTCAAACTGTTGAGACTCTCAGTGGGGAAGTAGTCAGTGTAGATACAATTACTCCCTCTAGAGGAATGTCTCAAGGTGTGCATTTGACTTTGAAAACAGCTAAGGAAACTATTTCGGTACATTTAGGGCCAAGTTGGTACATCGATAACCAAGATATGCAAATTCAGCCAGGCGACAAAATTGAGGTTAAAGGCTCAAGAATTTCTTTTACAGGAAAACCAGCAATTATTGCGGCTTCTGTTAAGAAAGGAAACGAAGTACTAACGCTGCGGGATGACAAAGGTTTTCCTGCTTGGAGTGGTTGGAGATATGACAATCAACAACCTCAGAGGTAGATCGCAAAATTTACCCAGCTATTTCCTTGATCTGTTCTAACTGCTGTACTTGTTCTAATAGACGGGTGGCGATGCGATCGCACACTACTTCACATAGCTCAAAAATTACCGGATCGGAAATCTGATAAAAGACGCTCACTCCGTTGGGATGGCGAGAAACCATCCCTACTTGCATCAAAACTTTCAGATGTTTAGAAACATTCGCCTGACCTAGCCCCGTTGCTTCCACAATTTCTGTCACACTTTTAGGCCCAGACCTTAAACAATTCAAAACTTGCAGTCGGCTGACTTCTGAAAGCACTTTGAAATACTCGGCAACTTGAGTAAGAGCTGTAATTGATATCTCCGACATAAAACTTTAACAATACAAAACTAATATTATCTTCTACTACCATATTACTATATAGTAATATGGTAGTAGAAGCAAGACTTGGGTTTTGCTGCTTAAAATTATACACAGTAATCGAATAGAAGGCTTCACCTGCCAGGGAGGAACCAATGGAAAACGTGAAAAGGATTAATGATGAGTTAACCGTATCAGGACAGGTAACGCCAGAACAGTTGCAACAGGCAGCAAATGAGGGCTTTAAGTCAGTAATGAATTTGCGATCGCCTGATGAAAAAGGTTTTCTTGCCGACGAGGAGCAACAAGCCAAAGCATTAGGGCTGCATTATGTAAATATTCCAGTCAAAGTTGATACCCTCACTGAAGAACAGACAACAGAGATTCTCAAAGAAATAGACAAACTTCCGAAACCAGCCTTAATTCATTGCGGTACAGCGATGCGTGCGGGTGCAATGTCGTTGATGAATGTGGCGACAAGGCAAGGAATGACACCAGAGCAAGCATTTCAAAAGGCTGGTGAAATCGGTTTTGATTGCAGTTCCAATCCAAAAATGAAGGAATTTTTCGCGCAATACGTTTCCCAGCACTCATCAGCAAACAAGTGAAGGAAGAAAGCACTATGGCTTTGATTTTAGAGCAAATAAACGTAGAGGGGCTGGCGCACCTATCCTATGTTGTTGGTGATGATAAAGCAGGTGTAGTAGCAGTCATTGACCCCCGCCGCGATGTAGATATTTATCTGCAAAGAACACGGGAGATGGGAGTTAGAATCACTCACATTATCGAAACTCACATCCACGCTGATTTTGTATCTGGTTCTCACGAACTGCAAGCAAGGACTGGTGCACCTATTTATGGTGGTAAGAGTGAAGATTATCAATTTGAATTGCACCAGCTGAGTGAAGGCGACGAGTTGAAAATCGGTAGCGTTACTCTACGCGCCTTGCATACTCCTGGACATACACCCGAACACGTCTCCTTTATTATCACCGATGCGAAACAGGGTCAAGAACCCTTTGGTGTATTTACTGGTGACACCCTATTTAACCTCGATGTCGGACGTCCGGATCTACTCGGTGGTGGGACTGAAAAGAAACTGGCAGCCCAACTTTATCATTGATTGTTTGATAAACTAGTGCCGCTTGGCGATCGCATGGAAATATACCCCTGTCATGGTGCTGGTTCAGCCTGTGGAAAATCGATAGGCGATCGCAGGCAGAGTACAATCGGCAACGAGCGGATTTTTAGCGAGGCATTTAAAGAGCGTAGTGAACAAGAGTTTGTCGAATGGATATTAAGCGGTATGCCAGAACCGCCGAGACACTACACACGCCTGAAAAAAGTCAACGCCAAGGGGGCAAAGGTGATGGGTTGCGTGCCAACTTTGCAGCCGCTATCGCCCCCAGAATTCCAGAACCTGATGACGGATGAGAACACCATCGTCATCGATACCCGCTCAATTCTCGCCTTTGGTGGCGGACATATTCCAGGAGCCATCAATATCGCACTACGATCGGAGTTTCCTAATTGGGTTGGCTGGATGATCGATCCAGAAAAGACACTGCTACTGGTGATAGAGAGTGAGCGTGATGTGAAATTGGTGACAGAACAGTTATTCCGGCTCGGTTACGATAATTTAGCTGGCTACCTGCACGATGGCATGACCTCGTGGCAAAATGCAGGGTTGCCACTGGCACATTTAGGTGAGTGGACAGTACATGAACTGAACGAACATAAAGACGAACCTGACGTGACAGTTCTGGATGTGCGAGGTGACGATGAGTACAAACACGGTAAAGTGCCTGGTGCTAAACATATCTACGTTCCACACCTAGAAGAACATCTGGATGAATTGGATAAAAATAAGGCGATCGCTACCTACTGCGGTACTGGCTACCGTGCCTCAATTGCTGCCAGTCTCTTACAAAAGCAAGGGTTTGAGAAAGTTATTAACGTTCCTGGTTCCTGGACAGCCTGGAAAGCTGCGGGACTACCAGTAGCAAGTTAATTATTAGTCATTAGTCATTAGTCATTTGTAATTCTAATGACTAATGACTACTGACCAATAACGGAGAACCTAAATATGTTATTTCGCCAATTATTTGATGCAGAATCCAGCACATATACTTACTTAATTGCTGATACCAACACCAAAGAGGCAATTTTAGTAGATCCGGTGCTAGAGCAAGTAGAGCGTGACCTGAAATTGCTCAAAGAACTGGGATTAACCCTGCGTTACTGCCTAGAAACTCACATTCACGCCGACCACATTACAGGAACAGATAAATTACGATCTGCCACAGGTTGTTTAGGTATTGTTCCACAAAAAGCTCATGCAGCCTGTGCCGACTGCTACATCGGAGATGGGGAAAAATTAACTTTGGGAGAATTAACTATCAAAGCCATTGCTACCCCCGGTCATACCGATAGCCATAATGCCTATCTGGTCAACAATGACCGAGTACTCACGGGAGATGCTTTATTTATCCGGGGTTGTGGTCGCACCGATTTTCAAAGTGGTGATGCTGGCACTCTCTATGATTCCGTAACACAGCGGTTGTTTAGCTTGCCGGATGACACCTTGGTGTATCCAGGTCATGATTATCGGGGTCATACAGTATCGACGATTGGGGAAGAAAAACGCTGGAATCCCCGGTTTGCAGAATGTAGCCGCGAAGGTTTCATTGAATTAATGGGGAACCTGAATCTGCCAAACCCGAAAAAGATGATGGAAGCAGTTCCTGCCAACGAACAGTGTGGCAATGTGACGGCGGTTGCTGTTCATTAACCTTGATTAGTTGGAGTGGCGGACAATGAACATTCTCTGGCATAAGTTCCGACACATCCTTTCCTGGCTTTTGTTAGTTGGGGCGTTAACCTTATTGTTGTTCCTAGGTTTGGGACTCTTCAGCGCCCCACCAGCTGCGGCTGTAGTCAGACAACAGGAAGAAACACCAGGACAAATGCTTTACCAGTCACGCCAAACTTTACGGGATAAGGATGGCAAGACCTGGCAGGCGATCGCCTTCAAGCGAGTCCATCGCAACAGCAATACCAGCTTTTCTCTGCGGTTGGTAGGATTTCCCGGTGCAGTAGTTTTGGATCGCGATCAACCCCTTGTATTGACTTCTTCTCTAGGAAAAACCCTAATTGCACCCGATATTTCTCAGCAAATCTTTACCGATACTACACCGGAACCCCATATTGGACAGTACGATCTTCAGCCTATTCTGTCACAGTTGCAGCCAGAAATTCCCTGGATACTGGAACTGCCAACTGTAGACCACTCAACGGTTAAGTTACTAGTTCCATCCTGGGTGGTGCAGGAATGGCAAACAGTTGGCTCAAGTTGAGCGTAGGGAAATATTTCTATCTACTATCGATATCTCATAACTAAAAGGAGAACTTCAATGCTTGTAATTCAACAAGAATACCAGTCTAGCTTTGATACTGCCATGCATTGTGTGGTGGAATGCGAACACTGTGCCAAAGCCTGCATGGGTCATCCAGACATGGTGAAATGCGCCCAAATGTGTCTCGACTGTGCCGAAGTCTGCCAAACTCTTGCGACTTATATGGTTCGTGGGTCGTACTTCATTTCTCACTTGGCACGAGCTTGTGCTGACATCTGCGAAGCCTGTACACAGGAATGTGAAAAGTATAATCTAGAACATTGTCAAAAATGTGCTAAAGTCTGTCGGCAGGCAGCAGAGGAGTACCGCAAAATTGCTAGTGTTGGCGCAGCAAGAGTTTAAGTAACTCCAGCTAGAAATCGAGGTCGCGAGAATACACCTCCATAAGAATTTCTAAGTATTGAGGGTGATAAGATGAGGATGAATAGAAGACCTACCGCTGTTAGAGCCTTCAGTCCAGCTAAAGTTACTGGTATTCGCCGTTACTTGCCTTTCCTGGAGTGGCTCCTCAATTATCATCCCCAAGATTTGGTAGGCGATTTAATGGCCGGGATGATTGTGGCGATCATGCTGGTGCCTCAGAGTATGGCTTATGCACTCCTGGCAGGTCTGCCACCCCAAGTGGGACTCTACGCCAGCATTCTCCCCCTCATCCTCTACGCTTTGTTCGGCACTAGTAGGACTTTGGCTGTAGGGCCTGTGGCAATGGTGTCTCTACTGGTAGCGACGGGTATAGGTGCGATCGCTCCTCAGAACAGTCCAGAATATATCGTCCTGGCTTTGGTGCTAGCGCTGTTAGTCGGCATCATTCAATTGAGTATGGGACTGTTCCGGCTCGGCTTTTTGGTCAACTTTCTCAGCCATGCGGTCATTTCTGGCTTTACCAGTGCAGCAGCGCTGATTATTGCGTTTAGTCAACTCAAGCACTTGTTGGGGGTTAAGATTCCCCATACAGAATCTTTTTACGAATTACTGATTTCCCTCGTTCAACAGATCGATCAAACCAATATTGTTACTCTGAGTATCGGTGTTATTAGCATTGCAGTTCTAATCTACTTCAACAAGCGTTTAGGTTATTTGCTCAATCGTTGGGGCGTTTCCCAAGGACTGATTGTGCCGATAACTAAAAGCGCACCATTAATTGTAGTGCTGTTTAGTACACTACTGGTCTGGGATCTGGCACTGCATGAAAATGCCAATGTTAACATCGTCGGCGCTATTCCTAGAGGCTTACCTCCCCTCACCTTGCCGTCTTTCGAGTGGACTCTGTGGCAAAAGCTTTTACCAACTGCTCTTACCATTAGCTTTGTCGGCTTCATGGAAAGTATTGCCGTAGCTAAATCCCTAGCTAGCAAACGCCGCCAAAAGGTCGATGCTAACCAGGAACTGATCGGACTGGGTGTAGCTAATCTCGGCGCAGCAGTGACTGGCGGCTATCCAGTTACTGGCGGATTCAGTCGTTCAGTGGTGAACTTTGCCGCTGGTGCCAACACAGCTCTTGCTTCGATGATCACAGCACTACTTATCGCCCTGGTAACATTGTTTTTTACACCTGTGTTTTATTTCCTACCCCAAACTACCCTAGCAGCCATCATCATCGTAGCGGTGTTTGGACTGGTTGATGTGAACACCTTCAAACAAATGTGGCGCTACAACAAGGCAGATGGGGTTTCTCTGCTGATTACGTTTGTGGCGGTGCTAACTGTTGGAATTGAAGTTGGGATTTTGGTGGGTGTGGTAACGGCTGTACTCCTGTTTTTGTGGCGTACCAGCAGACCTCATATTGCGATCGTCGGGCGAGTGGGTGAGAGTGAAACTTTCCGCAATGTTCTGCGATACGAGGTCAAAACTTGCCCCCACGTCCTGGCGATCCGGGTAGATGGCAGCCTCTACTTTGCCAATACCAAGTATTTGGAAGATCAGCTACTCCAAGCCATTGCTCAATGGCCTGAACTGGAACATTTAGTTCTGGTTTGCAGCGCCATTAACTTCATTGATGCTAGTGCTCTAGAAACACTGGAAAACTTGATGGATGAATTGAAACAGGCTGGAGTCAACTTCTACTTAGCCGAAGTCAAAGGCCCGGTGATGGATCGGCTTAGCAAAACTGATTTTTTGGATCGGCTGGGTCGCGATCGCATCTTTCTCAGCACCCACCAAGCTATGCAGGTATTGGGTTGTAATTCCATCCAAACTTAAGCAAAATTTTCGGTTAATGTTTCCATCCAGCACAATAATCCTAGGGCTTGCTCTATTTGGGTTTTGAGTTTGCCGCCAGCAACTTTTAGTTTCAGTTCATCTTGTAACAATACTTTGATGGTGTTGAATGCTGGAGGTAATCTTCTGGCTTCTGGAATTCCTAAAGGGGGAACCAAAGGATGAGTTTCTGTCGGTATTTGCCAAGAATAAGGAATAGATTTAGTCTCAACCGTCAGGCTTGGAGTTTCCCAAGGATCGGGAATGAGTTGTTCTACAGATAAGCTAGATTTTTGGGGTGGATTTCTAGATATATTCTTTAACATAACTTTAGCCTCCCAAATTATGTCTGTAGCGCTCACCTCAGCTTGTTTGTGATAGTCATGAACAAGCTTTGCTTCAATTTTATTTTAACAAGAATTTATTGGTATAATTCCTGACTTTAAAAGGTTTGTTTTATTCAAATCAATTTTCTCTTTAAATTCTGGGCATAACTATTAATCTCCAATCTAATGTTATTTCTCAAGACAGATGAAAAATGGGTGAAATTTGATAGGCATGGGAGTTAGATAGAAGGAAAACATCCTAATTCCATTAGAGGTACGTCATGAGCGAAGCCACTGCCAAAACTTCCTATACTGAGCAGATGAAGCAGATCCGAAGTTATACCAGCAAACTTTCCACTGCTCTACCGGATGTGATGAAAAGCTTCTACGCTCTGAACAAAGCTTCTTCAGCACCTGGCGTACTCGACAGCAAAACAAAAGAACTCATTGCACTGGCAATTTCCGTAGCGATTCACTGTGATGATTGCATTACCTTCCATACCCATTCTGCCCTCAAAGCAGGCGCGACGAAAGAAGAAATTCTCGAAACCCTCGGCGTAACGGTGTTTATGGGTGGTGGCCCCGCACTGATGTACGCAACCCACGTGATGGAAGCCGTCGAGGAATTGCAACAGACTGATGGTTGATTCGGCTACTGGAGTGATGTATTGAAAGCAGTAGTGATACTGTTGACGAAAGTAATCAGATTGTAAGTAGAGACGCGAAATTTCGCGTCTCTACAAGGATTTTGAGTAACGCATAATTAATTTCTACCAGATGTCTAATACAAAACATCTAGAGCTAGTACAAATTTATGCCCCCATTGAGGGGAAAGTACAGTGGCGATCGCCCAATGATATGTCGTGTATCAATTTTGGGGAAAATCCTTACAGGGGTAAGTAAAGTAATGTAATAACCGTTGATTTTTAGTAAAAAAAAACACAGTGCTATAGAAACTTATTTAAATTATTAATCCAATATTGCCATAGAGACTATATTTTGAATAAAATACAACTCGTATTAATCGCTACTTTATAAATGTTTGCTAAGTGCATATAACGATTAAATGATATAAACAGATTAATTGGTACATGATTTTAAACCACCATTAGCAGTAATTTAAATCACAACCTGTGTTAATCTAAAGTTAATAAAATTATTACTGAAAACTAAGGCAAAAATATATTATCCTTTAAATCAGCAATTTTAAAGTAAACAGGTCTATAGGTTTAAGTAACAGTGATTTTTTTAATCTTTTCTTGCTCTATATACATTTTTCAAGAGAAAAACACTCTTCTCTAAATCTATCTTTACTCATATAGAGATAGATGCTTTTGAGTTAACATAGTATACAAAGTCAAATTGTATACTATATTTATTACGGACTAACCAGATAGAGGATGAAAATTTGATACTAAGTAAAATTTTTACTTAGATAAACATCAAACATCTTCCAAAAAAAAGCTGACGCTCTTTTGGAAAAGGCTTAAAGGCAAAAGGGAAATATTTCTTTAGTCTTGCCGTGTTAGCTTTTGCCACAATCATCACTGCACCAAGATTCCGAATTACCTAGCTTCTGTAATAACTCCATCTGACGTTTATCAAAACTAGTTGCATTTGTTTGAGTCGAGTTTCTGAGTCAACCATTCAAAGTTTTTGATCTGATGAGAGCGGTTACACTATGACCGAGAATCTGCAAAAGAGCACAGACACAATTCGTTTTGCCCAGTTCAATGCTTCCCTAAACCGGAATACGGAGGGGCAGCTAATTGAAGATTTGTCTACGCCAGACAATCCTCAAGCTAAAACTGTGGCCGAGATTATTCAACGCACAAACCCTGATGTCATCAGCATTCAGGAATTCGACTATTACGCAGCTGACCCGACCAAGGCAGTCGATTTGTTTCGCAAGAACTACCTCGAAGTCAGCCAAAATGGAGCAGAACCCGTTCAATATTCTTACTTCTATATAGCTCCTGCTAATACGGGGGTTGCTTCTGGTTATGACCTCAACAATGACGGCAAGGTTGTGACAACGCCGGGGGAAAACGGTTATGGCGATGATGCCTTTGGGTTTGGCAATTTCCCTGGCCAATTTGGAATGCTGTTGCTGTCCAAATATCCAATTCAGACGGAAAACGTACGTACCTTCCAGAACTTCTTGTGGAAGGATATGCCCGATTCATTGCTGTCGACGATCGCTCTCCCTGATGCCGATACTCCTTGGTACTCTCAACAGGAGCAAGAGGTACTGAGGTTATCATCCAAGAGCCATTGGGATGTGCCAATTGAGGTGAACGGTGAGATTATTCATACTCTAGTCAGCCATCCGACACCTCCCGTATTCGATGGTCAAGAAGACCGAAACGGCAAGCGTAATTACGACGAGATTCGCTTCTGGTCAGACTATGTGACTCCTGGAGCAGGCGATTACATCTATGACGATAACGGCAACTCCGGAGGATTATCACAAAAAGAATCTTTCGTGATTCTAGGCGACCAAAATGCCGATCCGAACGACGGCGACAGCTACAACTTTGCGATTCGGCAGTTATTAAACAATCCCTATATAAACACTAGTGTCACACCAACCAGCTTAGGCGGGCCCGAACAAGCAGTTTTGGATGGTGAAAAGAATACCACCCATATCAGCGATTCGGCTTATGACACAGCAGATTTCAATGACACAAATCCAGGGAACATCCGTGTTGACTATGTTCTACCGTCCAAGACCTTAGAAATCAAAGATGCAGAGGTATTTTGGCCACTCACTACCGATCCACTCTATCGACTAGTGGGCGATCGCCAAGATGCCGCTACCACTCCTTCCTCAGATCACAGTTTAGTGTGGGCAGACTTAACTCGAAAACCTTTATCTATGAGCAAAACTACTTTAATTGGATTTTCCTCTCTTGAGGCAGATACCTTTGCCGACGGTTCACCGGCTGGTGCAAATGATGGCACAGGCAAACCCATTTCTGGCAATGGACGTACTGGGCCATTCCCGAATCAACCCGTCCAAGGTTTCAGTGGTGTCCAGTTTGCTGACTCAGATAGCTACTGGTTTTTGTCAGACAACGGCTTTGGCCGCCAGAGCAATAGTGCTGATTATTTGCTGCGAATTTACAAAGTCGATCCTAATTTCAAGACAGCTGATAATGGCAGTGGCAGTGCAGAGTGGACTGAATTTATTCAACTATCCGATCCCAACAAACTGATTGGATGGGAAATCGTCAACGAAACATCACCAGATCGCCAACTGACAGGGGCTGACTTCGATCCGGAATCGATAGTGTTGGCTGAGGATGGCACGATTTGGATTGGTGAAGAATTCGGACCCTACCTGCTGCATTTTGATAGCAATGGTGTGCTAATTGATGCTCCCATTGCCACCCCGAATATTTACCAGCATGATACTCTGGGCGGACAATACCCCGGGGATCAAGTTAGTTATCCCCAAAACAAAGAAGTTAAAGAATACAAACCGATCGAGCCTCTAACGCTTTCAGATGGCTTTGAAGCGATGAGTTACAGTCCCGATCGCCAAACGCTCTATCCCATAATGGAAAGATACGTTCCTGGCGATCCGAGTGAGTCTCGGCGTGTTTACAAATTTGATGTTGCATCTAAGTCCTTTAGCCAGGATTTGGTTGGTTACTATCAAGTAGACGGTTCCAGGCATTCAATCGGGGATGCGACTCCCATCAACGACACCGAATTCCTGGTCGTAGAGCAGGATGGAAAATACGGAGCAGAGGCGGAGTTCAAGAAAATCTTCAAAGTTGATATTTCCAAAACAAACGAGCAAGGGTATCTACAGAAAGAGGAAGTAGTTGATTTGCTCAATATTGCCGATCCCAACGACTTAAACGGCGATGGTAGCGATGTTTTTACTTTCCCCTTTCAAACCATTGAAGATATTTTGGTTCTGGACAACAATACAATCCTGCTTGCCAACGACAACAACTATCCTTACAACAATATCCGCAATTCATCAGAACCAGATGACAATGAATTGATCGAGATTGAATTGTCTACTCCTCTCAACCTTGACCCTCGCCTAGGAAAGCCCAAATCTGACACAATCATCTACGGTACATCAGGAGATGATTATTTTGATGATTATCTCTACGATCCGAATTCCGATAATGCCGCCCTCAATCCAGAGCAATTCTTTGGAGATAATCAAATCCTCTTTACCGGAGATGGCAATGACACAGTTGATGTCAGTCAATTTGGTAACGGCAACCAAATTGATACTGGTAATGGTGATGACATTGTATTGGCTGGTACTAGGAATATCATAGACGGCGGTTCAGGTAACGATAAGTTATATATTGGTTTTGGCGGGGGTGCAAATATTGTTACTGGTGGTGAGGGAGCCGATCGGTTTTGGATTGTTAGCGATGAGACAGACTTGCCAGCACAGCCCAATACTATTACTGACTTCAACAGTGCAGAGGGAGATGTAATTGGTTTGGGTGGCACTAGTTTTACCTTCGATTCGCTTGGCAGTGATTGGGCAATTCGCCAAGAAAATGACAACACAGTCATCCAAGTCTTTGGTCAAGATGTAGCTGTGTTACTGGGAATTCAGGCAAATACTCTCACCCAGACAAACTTTGTTTTTGCCTAAGGTAATGGCAAAAGAAGACGCGGAGAGACTGTATTAATAAATTCTCCACGTCCACACCCGTGTCCCCGTTTCCTATGCCCCATCATCGAAATTTTCTGCCCAGCACTTAGAAGAATATGAGCGTTGTTTTACAAGTTCGCGAACAAAAAGTAACAGCCGAAGAAATTGTGCCATTGTTGGCAAATTATCAGTTGTTGCCACAACTGTTACGAGAAATAATTATCGATCAGGCGATCGCACCTTATACTTGCACGCCAGAAGAACAAGAAAAAGCGTGTCAAGCGTTTTACATAAAACAGCGCTTAAAAACAGAAGCCGAACGTCAAGCTTGGTTACACCGTCGCGGGATGACTGCGGAACAAATCCTCAAATTAGTGACACGGGCATTACGATTGGAAAAGTTTAAGCAAGCTACTTGGAAAAATGAGGTAGATGCTTATTTCAACATTCGTAAACCATTGCTCGATCGGGTTGTATATTCTGTCATTCATACCAAAGATAGTGGTATCGCTCAAGAAATTTATTTCCGCCTGCAAGCAGGAGAGCAATCTTTTACAGAACTGGCTCCCAAGTACTCAATAGGCCCAGAGGCTCGTAACCAAGGCATCGTTGGCCCAGTAGAACTAGGTAAACTCCATCCCACTCTGGCAAAATTGTTGATGGTGAGTCAGCCAGGGCAACTCCTACCACCCACACCAATAGACCAGTGGTTTCTAATCCTCCGGTTAGAAAAAATACTTCCTGTAGAGTTAAACGAAGCCACACGCTGGCAGTTGCGGCATGAATTGTTTACCAACTGGCTAGAACAACAAGTCGCAGAACTCAAGCCTATAAACCACAACCAAGAAGCAGCAAACTTTGAACACAAAGAGTAAAACTCTTGTAAATTACTTCTTGTACCAGGTCTTACTTAGTGCCTTTGTGGCTTGGTGGTAAAAAATAATGTCTTTTTAAACCACTAAGACACCAAGGCACAAAGGTAAAATTTGTAATCGCTTTATGACCCAAACTGCTAACACAATCCAAACCTTTTTATCAGGTATCCCACCCTTTGAACAACTGCCAGCCAACAGGTTACAGCAGTTATCCAAAGAGTTGGAAGTGCGGCGCTATCGGATGGGGCAAACTATTCTACCAGTGCAAGAGTTGCCGCAATATGTAGGTATTATCTTTGCAGGACAAGCGCGATTGATCGGACATGACCCCCGCAATCAAATGCCCCTGACATTGCAACGCTTAGAACCTGGTGAAATAGTGGGATGGACAAGCTTGATGCGGGGTATCGTCTGCGAAAAAGTCATGGCTTCCTCAGAAGAGACACTCTGCCTTGCGCTTAAGCGTGAAGAATTCGTGACTCTTCTGAAAGAAGAATCAGTTCTCAAAGCTTACTTCCAGCAGCGATGCGGGGTTGCAGAAGCCTTTGATATCTTAGGCCAAGAACTGGTACGGCAAGAAAATGTCAACACAGACCTCAAGGAATTGGTGCTTTCGGCAGTATCGCAAGCAGTCGTATACTATCCCCCATGTGGCGAAACATCCTTGAGGCAGCTAGATGCTAACTTCGTTTGGTTTGTGAGTGGCGGACAAGTACCCAGTATTCCTGTAGGTAGCCGCCTTCATCTCACAAACCCAAGCATAAACCTGGAAGTCACAGAACCAGAATCTGTCCGCTTAGTTGGTTTTCCCATTGAGAGTCAAGAGTCAAGAGTCAAGAGTCAAGAGTCAAGATTTCTCTCCACTTCCCCCACTCCCCCTCAAAAATACCCCTGCGTCCGCGACTCCTCCCGTAACGCCACGCTTGCCTGTTTTCAAATGGTGAGTCAGTATTTTGGGATGCCGTTTCGGCGGGAAGTGATTCGCAAGGCGATCGCCAATAACCATAAAGACCAGACAAAACCAGTTTCATTGCAATTGTGTGGGGCAATTGCCGACTTTATGGGGTTAAATCCCCAATTGGTAAAAGTACCAGCTAGTGCTATTGGTCGTTTGCCTGTACCTGCCTTAATTCATTGGCAAAATAGCATGGCGGTGGTTTATGAAACGAGCGATCGCAATATAGTTTTAGGCGTACCAGAACGCGGGATTGTTCGCCAAAAAATATCAGAGTTTATTAAAACTTGGGGTGAGCAAGCCCAGGTATTATTACTGACAGCAACCGCAGCCACGCCAAAGCAAAAATTTGGCTTAAGTTGGTTTTTGCCTTCCCTCAACCGTCATCGCGTAGTTTTAATAGAAGTTCTAGTAGCGTCGTTCTTTGTGCAGCTGTTTGGACTTGCCAACCCGCTGATGATTCAAGTGATCATCGATAAGGTGTTGGTACAAAACAGCATCGACACCTTGCAAGTGTTGGGTATATTTTTACTGTTAGCAGCGGTGTTTGAAGCAATTCTTGGCACTTTGCGTACTTACCTGTTTGCTGAAGCCACCAACAGAATTGACTTGGCCCTTGGTTCAGAAATTATCGATCACTTACTGCGTTTGCCACTGCGCTACTTCGATCGCCATCCGGTGGGAGAATTGGCAACCAGGGTGAATGAGTTAGAAAACATCCGCCAGTTTCTCACAGGTACTGCCCTGACTGTGGTCTTAGATTCCATCTTTTCGGTGATCTATGTCATTGTCATGGTGATCTATAGCTGGGTGCTAACACTGGTATCTTTATCTACCATTCCCTTGTTTGCCCTAGTCAGCTTGGTAGCAGCCCCAGTAGTGCGGCGACAACTGCGGGAAAAAGCTGAACGAAATGCCGAAACCCAATCTTATTTGGTGGAAGTGCTTTCTGGTATTCAAACCGTCAAAGCCCAGAATATCGAATTGCGTACCCGTTGGCAATGGCAAGAACACTATGCCCGTTATGTTTCATCTGGGTTTAAAACGATTGTAACTGCCACTGCTGCCGGGTCGGCAAGTAATTTTCTCAATCAACTATCTGGGTTACTGGTGTTGTGGGTAGGAGCCTATTTGGTACTCAAAGGCCAGCTTACACTAGGACAGTTGATTGCTTTCCGAATTATTGCTGGCTACGTTACTAGTCCATTGTTGCGTTTATTACAATTGTGGCAGAACTTTCAACAAACAGCCCTATCCCTAGAACGTCTCGGTGATATTGTCGATACGCCGCAAGAAGTTACAGAAGTAGACCAGAATAATATTCCTATGCCCTTGATTCAGGGCGCTGTCACCTACGAAAACCTCTCCTTCCGCTTCACAGCCAGCGGTTCGCTTCAGTTAGACAATATCAATTTAGAGTTCCCTGCTCAAACAGTAGTGGGAATTGTTGGGATGAGTGGTTCCGGTAAAAGTACGTTGATGAAATTGTTACCGCGCTTGTATGAACCAAACTCAGGTCGGATTCTGATCGACGGCTATGACATCAGTAAAGTCGAATTGTATTCACTGCGATCGCAAATTGGCATTATTCCCCAAGACACGCTGTTATTTGACGGTACAGTTCTAGAAAACATTGCCCTGACTAACCCCGAAGTCACAACTGAAGAAGTGATCGTAGCTGCCAAACTTGCAGTTGCCCACGACTTCATCATGAACTTGCCCAACGGCTACAACACGCGAGTCGGCGAACGCGGTTCAGCACTTTCCGGAGGACAAAGGCAACGCATCGCTATTGCCCGTACCATTCTGCAAAATCCCCAGTTGCTGATTTTAGATGAAGCTACAAGCGCCCTCGACTATGACACTGAAAAGCAAGTATGCCGCAACTTGATGCAAGCTTTCCAAGGAAGGACGATGTTCATCATTACTCACCGTCTCAGCACCATTCAACAAGCAGACGATATTGTGCTCATGCATCAAGGCAAAGTAGCAGAACGCGGTACTCATGCTCAACTTATGGCCAAGCACGGTCGTTACTACCATCTGTATCAACAACAGGATGCGCTATTAGTCAATAGTTAGTAGTTAGTAGTTAGTAGTTAGTAGTTAGTAGTTAGTAGTTAGTAGTTAGTAGTTAGTAGTTATTTTTCCTACTCTCCCCACCTCCCCATCTCCCCCACTCTTCCAAACAAGAGGTTTATGATGAATTCCTCCAACGATCCTCACTCTCATCGGCAGTCAATTTCAACCAGCAATAGTTACACGCAAAACGGTGTAAATCCAGTTTCTGTTCTTGAGGAAACGCCCTTGACGACTCCTCCCGAGACACCGCTAGAATTCAAAAGATTTGACCAGCCTGTAGTTTTGCGACAGTCATCAACTTTACCAAGGGCGGTGGCGTGGACTTTAATTGGTGTTACTACCGCAGCGGTAGTCTGGGCTTGTGTCGCACAATATGAAGAGGCTGTTTCTGCTCAAGGTAAACTCGAACCAGAAGGTGCAGTTACAGAAGTACAAGCACCGATGGCGGGGGTAGTGAAAAGGATTTTGGTGCGAGATGGGCAAAAAGTTAAGCAAGGTGATTTACTCCTCGCCCTAGATCCGACAGTTGACAGTGCCGAACAAGTTTCACTGCTAAAAATTCGCGCTGCTTTGCTACAAGAAAATCTTTATTACCAGATGCAGATGCGTGGTGTGACTTCCCCAAACACCAGACTGCTGCCATCGCTACCCTCACAACAGAATTATTTAACAAAACACCGGGCAGAATTAGTTGCTGAAAATCAACTTTATCGACTGCAATTGACTGGTGCATTGAATGCTGGGGGATTAACTACAGAACAACAGGCACGATTGCAGTCTGCCCAAGCGGAGGTGCGATCGCGCATTAATACTGCCAAATTAGAGGTAGACCAGTTGCAAAGGCAGTTACAAGAAACTCTAGTCCAGTTGGCTAGTGCTAAAGATTTGCTAGCGGTAGAACAAACAATTCTCAAAGACTTAACCCCTTTAGCAACAGAGGGGGGAATAGCCAGAAACCAATATTTGAAACAGCAACAGCAAGTTCGTAGTCGGCAAGCAGAAGTAGATCAACTTGTTCAACAACAAAAACGAATTCAGTCTGCAATTGCACAAGCGGGTGAAAAAGTACAAAATGCGATCGCCCAAAGCAAAAACGACTTGCTAGTTAAAATTGCTGACAATCAAAAGCGTATTGCTGAAATTGACAGTCAGCTAACTAAAGCAATTGTCGACAACGGACAGCGCATTGCCCAAATTGATAGCCAAATCAGCAAAACCCAACAAAACTTACGTTACCAAGAACTCAAAGCCCCTGTTTCAGGCACAGTCTTTGATTTACAAGCCCACACCCCAGGCTTTGTTACCAATCCATCGGCACCTGTTCTGAAAATAGTTCCTAATGAATCACTCGTAGCACAAGTCTTCATCACCAACCGTGACATTGGCTTTGTCAAAGAAGGCATGAAAGTCGATGTCAGAATTGATTCATTTCCTTTCAGTGAATTTGGGGATGTCAAAGGAAAATTAACTTGGATTGGTTCCGATGCCCTACCCCCAGACGAAATTTATCCATTCTACAGATTTCCCGCCAAAGTCGTTCTTGAACGTCAATCTCTTGTAATTAACGGTCGTGAAGTTAACCTCCAATCTGGGATGTCAGTAAGTACCAATATCAAACTTCGCAAACGCAGTGTCGCTAGTATTTTTACTGATATGTTTACTAAGAGGATAGAAAGCCTGAAATTCGTCAGGTAATAGGAAATAGGTTAAAAGTAAAAGGGAAAAGATTAAATGATAAAGGTAATAATCTTTTCCCCTGACAGTTTCCCCATTTCCCATTCCCTTAATCGACTGGAACTTGTTTATCTACTGCTGGCTCAATTTCACAGACAAGTTCATAGAAAGAAGTATTAGGAGCCTTCACAAACAAAGGACTCATCTTGTCTAAAATTTTTTGGTAAGCCTCGCTGTGATTTGCTTCCATATCACCGATGTTGTCCCAAAAAATTACGGCGATACCTTTGTCAGTCCCTGGTTGTTGCAGCAAATAGGCTTTTTTGAAGCCTTTAGTATACATTGATACAGCTTGTTCGTAGAGTTTTTTGGCTTCTTCAAACTTGCCTGGTTTAAATTCTCCCACAGCAACATAAGCATATTGATGTCTGAGAAAATCTTGGAAGTCACTCATGTTTGTCTCCTTGGCAAATAGCGATCGAGAAGCCAGAATGTTTCTGGAAACTCAGTTTAAATTTAATGGTTTGGCGTACGTTGTTCAAGGGGAATAAGGACTTCCAGCGTCTAGTATCTGGCAGCCAGTACCAGAAATCTCCTTCTCAACCACTTCTTTTGTCAAGCTTCTTCATCAATTCCTCAGCCATATCAATTGCCAGTAAAATCAGGTCTTGCTCTTGTGTGCCCTGGGCCATATCATCAGACACTTGGGCGTAAATGTGAGGATTAGCAAGCATTCCAGCTAATAACTGTGTGGCAATTTGTTTGATTTCAGTCGTTTTGGCATCCATATCGACCTCATTTGTTAGAAGTACTAACCTACAGCAGTGGCAAAGTTGGATTTTGTAAGCATTTTGACAACATAGTCATCCCGGTAAATCTCAGCCTTGAGCGGCTTATAGATTAGTTCGTACCAAGCATGACCTACCCGTGTATCAAACCCCTGTGGTTGACCTCGCATGAACATGTGCAGGCATTTTACATACTTGCCTGGTAATAACTGCCAGGAAAAATAACTTGTATTTCCCTCATGAGGGTGTGTCACTGTGTCTATATGTACGTTAGTTGCCAAGCCGTAAGCAGGATAGGGAGGTATAGCAGAACCAACAGCATACCAATCAGGCATGGGGAATACAGGCTCTATGTCTTCTGTAAGTCCCATGTTCATATGGGCAAAGTAGCGAACAGCAAAACTGAGGTTAACTACTTCTAGTTCACCTATAATCTTGTTTTCTTCACCCTTTGGTTTGGCTTTGATGAATAGTTCCTCAACTAGGTAGTCTGCACCAGCGTAAAGGCTAATGACCCGGTAAAGTTCGCACACTAAATGATGGTTAATGCCTGTGTTCGGATCTATACCAATATAGTCAAAAGGTTCGGAGGCAATAGTGACGCTAGCTCTTACAGGGCCACTCGATTGGGATACAAGCCGATAAGAATGATTAAACAGATAAACTTCATAGTAAGGTGATTTGGGGTGGGGAGGCCCTGGTAACAAAAGCTCAGCAACTTGCATACAGCGCTTTTCTGGGTCTTGTCCCAACCATTCACCTTTTGCTGCTAAGAAGGGATCAAGAAGTTCCTGACGATCGAGCTGTACGCTCGTGGCTGAACCACTAAACCAGTTTCGCTTGTCGTCTTCTGGTGTAGGTATCAAATTGAACCAAACAATCAAGCGACTGTTTACTAGTCTGACTCCTCGCGCCTCCCCCATAGCTCCGTAGACGACTTCTAAAAATGGTTCACCCAATTCTGGAGGCATCGGCTTACCCCAGTCTAGTCTCACAAAGCTGGAAGCGAGTATGTCATCTTCCGAACTCGGTGGGATTGCTTTTGGCAGGCAGAAAACCAAGGTATCGCGAGTCGGATCGTCGGGATCAATTTGATCTACTTGGGCGTTTATCGGTGTATGTGAGAGGTCGCGGAGATCGCTTAATACTAGTTCGTCTGGGGAAATTTGGAATACTTGGGCAATTGGTTGCCAGGGTACGGAGACATAACCCCCTCGCCAGTAGTTTGAGGGATTGAAAAGAGATAATAAACGAACGGATGGCATAAGTCTGCCCTCCTGAGATTTTTTGATGATGATATTTGATAGAAAATGACAGTTGTCTCAGGTATTACCCCATTCTCTGTAAGAGTAGAAGAGCCAGAGGCTCTAATTCTTGTTACCAAGTTGAACCTGGTAACGAGAGTTTGGAGGCGGAGCCTCCTTATGGTTGCAACTAATACAAGGTGTGGACTTAACAGCGTATAGTTACGTTTCTCTCTATGTTTTAAGATTAAAAAGAAAATTTGAAGAAGTTGTGAGGAAATTCCAGAAGGTATATTTGTGTTTTTAGAGTAGTGGCGATCGCTCCCGTTTTCCATTTTGAATTGTAGAAGCGATCGCTCTCTACATCTGTACACAGATCTTATCGCTTGTAACGAGGATTAGTTTTTTTGAATTCGCTTGCTCAATCGCTCCACAATCTCCTAGGGTAACGGATCTGGCACATCATCGAAGGGCAGAGGCTTCAGGAATTCTGTATCTTCTTGTAATTGTTCATCTTTTCCTTCCCAAGAATAGTTGCATATTTTACTTTGCAGCAATCTACCAAACATCGTATTAATAGCAAAGGCGAAGAAATCTATAAAAATCACATCCAAAGCACGGTAAATCATTGGTATCTCTCGAATTTTTATTTCACACGACGTGGCGCTTTCCACTTCTAAAATTTCTTCAAGTTTCTACAGAAATTCTCCAGATCAAAAATTGTGATTTAGGACAGGCATAACTGTGATTTTCGTCCGACCGTGTCACAAATCCCTGTGATAGGGTGCGATCGCTCTTTAAAGCTGCTCAGCACGATAGTCTTCTCTAGCGCTTCTATGAGGTTGCTGCTTGGAAACCCTCAAGCCTCGTTACCAGGTTCAACCTAGTAAGCTAAAAGGCATTTAATTTGCATTTTCAAAAAAATCAAATTCTTGTGGGGTGGGCGTCTCGCCCGCCCTGATTATGCAACTTAAATGCACATCAGCTTCACGAGAATTAAGAGCCTCTAGCTGTTCTTGAGAATGGTGTCACCTCACACAGCAGGACGTATGTTGTTAATGCGTTCTGAAGACGTTCACCATCTAGCAACATGAAAAAAGCCACAACGGCGATCAAAATTATATCAACTAAGCTGGCAAGTAATCTTTGAACTGTCGCGAAACCAACACCGATTCCTGCTAAAGCTTGATTTCGTAGTTCTTCTTCAACGGCACTTAAATCAACTTGCAAATTCCACTTATCTAACAAAGCTTCTAGTCGTTCTAACAAAAATATTATGAAGTTGACAAACTCTGGGAATTGACTGAGTAATTGTTGTCCCTGAGATAAAGCTGCAACACCGATTGTGAATGTAAAACCAACAAGAATTAAAATACTTAATAAAAATACTAAAATCACTGCTAAAGTGTGCGGTAAAAAACGCTGCACCCACTGCACAGGATAATTAAGCAGAAATGCTAAAACTGCTGCCAAAGTAAAAATCACAATTACTGTTGAAAAATAAGCCAAAACTTGGACTATTCCCCACCCAAGGGCAAAAAATAGTAAGTACTGAACTAATTTTGTGGTACTTATTTGTTCTAACAAATTCTTTGATTGTGATTTGCTCATTTCTATTTGAATAAATGTTTAAAGGGGACTGGGGATTAGGGACTGGGGATAGGGAATAAGTAATTTCCCCATCCCCGATCCCCAGTCCCGGGAGCGGCAATTCCTCCCCACCTTTAAGTTATCTATGTCATCTACCATAAGTAAGAGGTTGGCTTGAAGTTAACTGAGCGCATTGCACTCACTTTTGAATCACATTTGTTTTTAATACTAGATTTACAGGTCAACTTTAATAATTAGCTAACTATTAGAACAACAGCTAATAGTCTTAATTTACCCTGTCAACCAATAGGGGTATAAGGGTGTAGGAATAATAATAGTGCAAGTATCCTTTTTTCTGGACTAGATTCTTCCCCCTATACCCCCATACCCTTACTCCCCTAAATCCGTCCATAGGCGCAGCCTTTCCGTAGGGTAGGGGTTTGGTCAGTGTTAAATATAAGGGCGAATAAGATGACAGCAACACCACAAGAGATAATTCGGTCAAGTCAATGGCATCATCTGTCTGTACAAGAAGTAACTCGGCATTTAGATAGTAATTTAGAAACTGGTTTAACCTCTGCTGTTGCGGCAAAAAAACGTGAGCATTTTGGTGCGAACGAACTCAAGAGCAAACCTGGAAAAAGTCCATTGCTAAGATTTCTCTTGCAATTTCACCAACCGCTGCTGTACATCTTGTTGATTGCGGGTGCAATTAAGGCAATACTTGGGCAGTGGGTGAATGCTGGGGTAATTTGGGGCGTAACTCTGATTAATGCCATTATTGGTTTTGTTCAAGAATCTAAAGCGGAAAGTGCGATCGCCGCTTTAGCTTCCTCAGTACAAACCAATGCAACCATCATTCGCAACGGTCAAAAGATGCAAGTTCCTTCCACAGAGTTAGTACCAGGGGATGTGGTACTGCTTGCTTCTGGAGACAAAGTACCAGCCGATTTGCGTCTGGTGCGGGTACGGAATCTGCAAGTGAATGAATCGGCACTCACGGGCGAATCAATTGCAATTGAAAAAAACACGCAACCGCTTAATCTAGATGCACCCTTAGCAGAACGTACCAATATGGCTTATGCTGGTAGCTTCGTGACGTTTGGTACGGGCAAGGGTATTGTTGTTGCGATTGGAGATGCCACAGAAACCGGGCGCATTTCCCAGCTAATGGAACAAGGAACTAGCCTGAAAACGCCATTAACCCGCAAATTTGACAAATTTAGCCGTACCTTGCTGTACATCATTTTAGGGATAGCAGCATTGATGTTTGCAGTTGGATTGGGATACGGCTACTCCTGGACAGAAATGTTTGAAGCAGCGATCGCCTTCGCTGTCAGTGCCATTCCCGAAGGATTACCAGCTGTTGTTACCGTTACACTGGCAATAGGTGTTTCCCGCATGGCGCAGCGTCACGCCATTGTTCGCAAGTTGCCAGCAGTAGAAACCCTCGGCGGTGCTACAGTTATCTGCTCTGACAAAACTGGTACGCTCACTGAAAACCAGATGACTGTACAAGCAATATATGCAGGAGGTCAACATTATACTGTCACTGGTGTAGGCTATGCCCCCGAAGGAAAAATTTTACTCAATGAAAAGCCAGTAAATAGGAACCATTTTCCTGCTCTTGCAGAATCTCTCAAAGCCGGATTGTTATGTAATGATTCGCACCTGGAAAAAAAGGACGGGCAGTGGCAGGTTGTTGGCGACCCCACAGAGGGAGCATTGATAGCTGTTGCCAATAAAGTTGGGTTTACCCGCAGCAGCTTAGAAGAGGAAATGCCCAGGTTGGATGTCATTCCGTTTGAGTCTGAGTTCCAATACATGGCAACTTTGCACGAAGACTCGTCATTGACAAATGAACAAGAGCACAGAACTATCTACGTTAAAGGTTCAGTCGAAGCAATTCTCAAACGTTGTCAACAGATGTTGGATGCTGAGGGAAACCTTGCTCCTGTGAATGCAGAAACGGTGCATCAGGAAGTTGATGCAATGGCTCATCAGGGTTTACGGGTGCTAGCGTTTGCAAAGAAATCTGTGCCAGATGTAGAGACGTTGCATGCAACGTCTCTACAACATGCAGATATCGAAAATGATTTGATTTTCTTGGGATTGCAGGGGATGATCGATCCGCCTAGAACAGAAGCAATCAAAGCGGTGCAAGCCTGTCAAGATGCTGGGATTCAAGTCAAAATGATTACAGGCGACCATGCAGTAACGGCACGGGCAATAGCTCAAAGTATGGGCTTCCACAAAAACGGCAAGGTTCTGGCTTTTACAGGAAGCGAACTTGCTCGAATGGATAAATCTGAACTCGCCACGGCCATAGAAGATGGGGTGGTGTTTGCTCGTGTTGCGCCAGAACAGAAACTCCGCATCGTCGAAGCATTACAATCCAAAGGCGAAGTCGTCGCCATGACGGGGGATGGTGTCAACGATGCACCCGCCCTCAAACAGGCAGATATTGGTATTGCGATGGGAGGTGCAGGTACAGAGGTAGCAAAAGAAGCTTCAGATATGATTTTGACCGATGATAACTTCGCCTCTATAGAAGCTGCGGTTGAGGAAGGGCGAACTGTTTATCGGAACTTACTCAAAGCGATCGCCTTTATCCTACCTGTCAACGGTGGCGAATCGATGACAATTTTAATTAGTGTACTGCTTGCTAGAGCACTGCCGATTTTGTCTTTACAAGTTCTGTGGTTGAATATGGTTAATTCCATCACCATGACTGTACCCTTAGCCTTTGAACCGAAGTCTGAACGGGTGATGCAACAACCACCGCGTAACCCCCGTGAACCGTTGCTTTCCCAAAGTTTACTCAAGCGCATCCTAGCAATTTCCATCTTTAACTGGATTTTGATTTTTGGCGTATTTGAATGGATACGACAAACCACAGGAAATATCGATTTAGCCCGCACAATGGCAATTCAGGCTTTAGTAGCAGGAAGAATTTTTTATCTTTTAAGTATTAGTCAATTAGGAAGTGCTTTGATTGCCAGACTTCGAGGAATTAGACAGAGAATTAACGATGCCTCAGCCATTGGAATTGGAATTGCTTGTACTGTAATTTTGCAGATAATTTTCAGTCAGTGGAGTGTGATGAATCTCTTATTTTCTACAGCACCACTGAACTTAAATCAATGGTTGATTTGCTTGCTGATAGGGTTGCCAATGGTTGTAGTAGCCGCGCTAGTCAACCGCTTTGACCCTCTTGACTGAGTTAGTTGATCGCTCAATAAAAGGGAACAGGGAACTCTTAACAGGGAACAGGGAGGTAGATATGTGTTGATTTTTTTCAAAAATTAAATATGAGTTCTAATATTCCGTTCAGTTTTTTGTGAAAATTACTGTTTTGTAGAGACGTAATAGTGCAACGTGCGATCGCCACATTCATCGCTGGGCCCGCAAACGGGGCAATCAGCTGAATGCCAAAATTTTCATGTTCTAGCGCCGCTTGTACAAGCCGAATAGAGGAGCAAGAATTGCTCCAAAGACGAAGCCTCCTGCGTGTGCCCAGTAGGCAATTCCCCCACCTTCCATCCCGATATTGGAGCGAGCCTGTAAGCTGGCGATACCATAGAAAGCTTGCTGGATAAACCAAAACCCAAGAAAGAAAAATGCGGGAATTCGTATTGTGGTCAAGAAAAATCCCAGAGGAACTAAAGTGAGAACTTCGGCTCTTGGAAAACGAAGAATGTATG
This sequence comes from Fischerella sp., assembly GCF_013388695.1. Lineage (NCBI taxonomy): Bacteria > Bacillati > Cyanobacteriota > Cyanophyceae > Nostocales > Hapalosiphonaceae > Fischerella > Fischerella sp. The sequence continues at coordinate 7,920 of NZ_JACAEU010000210.1, read as the reverse complement.
CACCTAAAACTCCGGCAATAGCACCACTAGCACCCAAGGAAGGAATCGTCGAATTTTGTGAAAAGAACCACTGGGACAGTGCTGCTAAAACGCCGCACGTCAGATAAAAAATTAAATATTTCACATGACCTAAGCGATCTTCAATATTGTTACCAAAAACCCATAAAAACAGCATATTTCCTGCCAGGTGCAAAAAACCGCCATGTAGGAATTGGGATGTAATCAAGGTCATCCACTCTGGTATCACCTGATTATCCAAGCCAGTGGGGCAAGTGCTTGAAAGTTGGCATGGTACTAGTGCCGCAGCGTAGAAAAACCTTTGCAATTGTTGCGGTGTCAGGCTCAGTTGATAAAGAAAAACAAGGATATTGGTAATAATTAGCCCGTAGGTGACATACGGGGTAATTGTTGTTGGGTTGTTATCTCGCAGAGGAACCACAATTGTTTTTCCTGATAATTGCTACTTGAGAATACTTAGAAGTTATAGCCGATTCATAGATATTATTTCCTTTTCATCCTGTTGTCTTTAGTATTGACAACAAAAGTGAGAGGCTATTTATAAACAAAATATTAAGTCATGCTAGTAGGGTGTGTTACGGCACGACGTGACAAAAATATAGCGAGGAGATCCAATTGAGTAGTGGTGTGACCGGGCTAATTTGGTGCATAAATATAACTATTGTAGGGTGGGTCAGACAGCCCGCACAGGACAGGAAAGATGCCTGTTCCACAAGAAAACCATAATGCAACATTTTAGGTTTGCCACGCCACTACAACTACTGGATAATTTATTTTTTGGTATTCCCTTAGAGTCTTTTCATCGAAAACGCTTCTGTCTACGTTGATGATTCTGCCTGTCTGAATGCGGTTGTTGGGATTGTTGAGATTCGTTTTGTACGATCATCACCATCAAAGGTGCAAGAGAAAATACTGTGTAATAAGCCAAGGATTATGCCAACAGAGATACTTCGTTAGATTGCCACTCTGAAAATGTTTCTTTTAAAAGTCTCCAAACTTGTCTTAAACTCATAATAAAAATCAGTTGGCTAGCAGCCTCTTTATAGTTGTAAAATTGCTCTAGCTAGCATTAGATAAATAAAAACTCCCAAAACATCTACAAGAGACGTAATAAAAGGAGCTGACATTAAGGCTGGATCTAAACCGATCGCACCAAATAAAAAAGGTAAGCCAGAACCTGAAACAGCTGCTAAGATAGTAATTGCCAGCAAACTCATCCCTACAGTAATTGCTATTGGCAAACTACCTTCAAGCAAGTAAGCCCAGAAAATCACTGCTATCCCTAACATCACTCCCAATAGTGCTCCTGTGATTGTTTCCCGCGTCACAACTTGCAAAGCTTTTTTGATGCCAACTTCCCTAAGATTAAGACCTCGAATTACCACTGTTGAAGATTGTGCTCCGACATTTCCACCTGCGTCAATCAATAAGGGAATGAAGGCAGCTAAGGCAACAACTTGTTCTAAAACATTCTCCTGAGCACTGATAACAGCAGTAGTACCAGTATTGGCAAGTAAGAGAACAAATAGCCAGACCACCCGTTTACGAGCTGCTGTCAACACGTTCGTCTGGAAATAGTTATCGCCCCCAGCTTCCACGCCACCTAATTTGTAAATATCTTCCGTGGTTTCTTGCTCTAAGACATCCAGCACGTCATCCACAGTCACAATACCAACGAGACGCTGTTCTGTATCCACTACAGGCACAGCTAATAAGTCGTAGCGTTGGATAATTTGCGCTACTTCTTCTTGGTCTGTATCCGTTTGAACGAAGACCACATCACGGGTCATAATTTCACCCAACCTTTGCTCTGGCTGGGCAATCACTAAATCTCTAAAGGAAAGAGTTCCCGTGAGACGGCGTTCTCTATCAGTCACGTAAAGGTAGTAGATAATTTCAGTGGCACTAGCTAAAACGCGAACCCGCTCAATAGCTTGGCTAACTGTTAAATCCTCCTTCACAGAAAGATATTCTGTGGTCATGATCCGCCCAGCAGTACCCTCTTTGTAGCCTAGAAGTAGGGCAGTAGCTTCGCGTTCAGCTGGACTGAGTTGTTGCAATAGACGCTGGACGACAACAGCGGGTAACTCGTCAAATAGTCGCGCTCGATCGTCTGGCGACATCTTATCTACAATGTCAAGAACTTCTTGCTGCCTTAATTCTGCAATCAAGGACTGCTGGATGCTGGAGTCGAGATATTCATAGACTTCGATTGCCTCTTGTTTGGAAAGTAAGCGAAAAGCTATAGCCTGCATAGCTTTTGGCAAACCCTCAATAGCTTGGGCAATATCCGCAGGTTGTACGGGTACCAATAGGGCTTTTGCTCCCTGGAAGTTTTCTTGTTGTAGCAGTGCTTCGAGTTGCGATCGCACTAACTCCACAAGTTCTTGTCGGGACACACTCAGTTGGCGTGGAGAGGAAGGTGGATTCTCAGTCAAAAGGCACCTCCTTGATGCAGACTTACATTCAAACCTTTTAAATCAAAATACAAAATATTTAAATTTTTGATTCACACATAAAGAAATCCCTAACCCCCAAATATTACTAGACAATCATCCAGGAATATGGGGGTGAGGAAACATATCAACTCTTGCACCAAAAAAGTGAATCAGTAATTCACCTTTTTGATTTGCAATTTAGTTAAATCCGCCATAACTAACCCTTTCAAGGTGTAATATATTTTTCTTGGTGTCTTAGTGTCTACCCTGCGGGAAGCCGCTGCGCGTCTATGTGGTGAAAAAATTGACTTTTGAACCACCAAGGCACTAAGACACAAAGATGAAAAGCCCAAAATTCGGGAAATTTTTTGAGGATTTTTACCCACCTTGAAAGGGCTAATCCGCCATAACTAACTTCAGTATAGGCAGTAAATGTGAAGAGAAAGTGACAGCAGTAGAAGTAAATTAAACAATCTTAAGTTACATTTCTGACGAAAAGTCCCAGTACTGTAGAAACAATCGTCAGAACAACAGAGGCTAACAATGCAGATAAGAAACCAGCAACAACAAAACCAGGAACGAGGAATCCTACCAGCCAAAGCATGAGCGCATTAACGACAAAAAGAAATAAACCTAGCGTGATAATTGTAAGGGGAAGCGTCAAAATCACCAAAAAAGGTCGAACAATCGCATTGACTAAGCCTAAAATCAACGCGGCAAGTGCAGCTGTGCCAAAAGTGTTAAACTCAAAGCCTGGTACAAAATAGGCTGTAAGCAATAGTGATAGAGCTGCAACTAGCCAAGTTAGTAAGAAGTTCACTATCAACATGCTTCAAATATCGTTCCTGGTCAAAGTTTGATACCAGTTTTAAAAATTGTAAATAGGGCAGATGGGGATATGAAAAAGTCAAAAGTCAAAAAACTTTTGACTTTTCCCCATTGCCCGATCTGTCACAACACGTGTGGGTTCTAAACCCACCACACACAACAGTTAGAGGTCTAAAGGAGTGTAACCTCCTTCTCTAGCTATCTTCAGTATTGCCAAAAAATGTGAACAGAAAGTGACGCACTCACTACCGCGACTACTTGAGTGGCAAAAAAATTTGAAAAGTTGACCCCTTATCGATGACACTTTTGACATTAATATGACCAGCGTGTGCAGAGACGATTTGTTGGACAATTGATAACCCTAAACCATATCCGCCAGTTTTGCGCGTTCGCGAAGCGTGCGCCACGCGCACTCGCTTTTTATCCACCCGATAAAACCGCTCAAAAATATGCGGTAAATCAGCTTCAGGAATACCGATACCATTGTCTACAACTTCAATCACAGCCCAATTTGACTGGGTGAACAGCCGTAGCTGAACCTGACCTCCAGGGGGAGTATATTTACAGGCATTAGTGAGTAAATTAACTACTGCTTGACGCAGCAAGTCGGCATCACCCAGCACAATCACACTAGTAGTTGGTAAAGTATAAGTTAGATTGAGATGTTTTGCAGCCTCTTGGGTTGCATATTCATCTGCTATCTGTAAAAGCTCACTCTTCAAGTCAACTTCTTGTAAGGAATCAGGTGATAATCGACCTGCATGGCGCGCGAGAAACAGCAGATTATTCACCAGAGTACTCATTGACTTGGCGACATCAAGAATTTTCTCGAAGCGCTGACGCTGCATTTCGGGACTACTAGATTGAGAAATTAACCCGTATTGGGCATTACTAGTAATAGCTGACAAAGGCGATCGCAATTCATGGGAAGCATCAGCTGTGAAGCGTTGTAACTGGTTGTAGCTGTCACGAATGGGTTGCATTGCTATTCCCCCCAAACACCAACCAGCTAAACCGATAACTCCTAAGGTCACTGGTACTGTCAAAAGTAAAACCAATCGTAACTGAGCCAGATTATTTTGTACAGATGCTAGCGGCGTTGCAACTTGGAGATAACCGATTAATAAATTATCCTGGTAGACGGGCAGCGTTAACTGACGGAGCCAAGTAACGGTGGATGCTCCCTTTGAGGAGTAAAACGTGGTTTTGAGAGTGTGAAAACCAGGGGTGATTGTCAACTGCGCCTCTGGAGTCGTACCGAAAAATTGCACCAGTTCCCCTTTGGTGTCGTACCAACGCGCATATACGAATTCAGTACCCAGTGGTGGTACGTTACTTCCTAAAAGCGGCACATTTTCTAGATCTAGCTGTTTTTTACGCAGCTCGTACTTTGCGTTCACCGCCATGACTCTGGATTTTTTGTAGAGTAAGCGATCAAGATCCTCTAGTTCGTCTAAGACTGCTTGATAGTAAATTACTCCCGCAAAAATAACCAAAATGCTCCCCATCGTGAGGGTAAACCATAGAGCTAAATTACTGCGACTACAATGAAACATGAAAATTAGGCGAGAGGCTTATACTATGCAGATGTAGCTAAAATCCTCTGAAAGCGCGTTTGTGAAAGTATTGGCGCAATAGTCGTTTATTTTACTACCTAGGCTAGAAAAACCAAACATATCAGGATATCTTTCATCACTTAGATTCTTATAAAGCGTGAGTGTGAAAAAGTTTTTGCACAACAATTGTGACACTCGGTTTATCCAAATTTTAATCTGCCTACTTGCTGCCCAACTAAGTTCGTTGCCATATGTCCTTGTCCCACTTATTGCAAAAACTGCACTCTTCCAAGTTAGAATATTTGCTGCCTCTGCCGCTGCTTCTAATTGCTTTTGGACTTGGTGGTGAATCGTTGACAAATCTACTATTGAGTCGTTCCTACCCTACACTAGACAAGCTCCAAGCTGATACGCAAACGGTAAAGGTGCAGGTTGCAGCCAATGTGGTAGTAACCGAAGTGAAAATTGAAAAAGAGCAGGAGTTTACCGAAGTTGAACTTAAAACCGCAAACTCTGTACTCAAAAAGTTAACTTTCAAAGTTCCAGTCACAGAATTAAGCAAGGCAAAAGCCATAATTGCTAAAGAACTGGGAGTATCTGGTGAAGTAGAAACTCTGCAAGCTGATACACAAATGCAAGTGCGATCTACGGTTCAAGTGCTAGGAATACTAGCTGAAATAGAAAAAAAGCAAGGAATTACAAAAATTGAGGTCAATACCGCCAACTCCATACTTAAAAAGTTAGAATTTGAGTTGCCAGTCACAGAATTCAGCTCTGTAAAAGCCATGATTACCCAAGAACTGGGATTGTCTCATGAAGATGCCAGGATGTTAGTCAGCTATCGGGTAAAAAATTAGCAAGCATTCAAAATTAAAAGAATAATTCTTAATTTTTTACTTTTTATGTTTAATTGTCTGGAGCTTTTAAGCTATAACCCATACCGTAGACAGTTTTAATCCAATCCGCTGCACCAACTAACTGCAAGCGATGCCGCAATTTGCGTACTAACACAGTCAACGCATTACTTTCCGGTTCCGTACCCCACTCCCACAATGCTTCTTCAATCTGTTCGCGGGTTAAGACTTGATTGCGGTGACGCATTAGGTACTCTAGCAATTGAGCTTCCCGTGGTGATATTTCTACACTTGTGTGGTTGCGTTCAACAGTTAAGTTACTTAGATGCAGTTGTAAATCTGCAACACGGAGAATATCTCCCACCCACTGAGGAGAACGCCTCGATAGCGCACGTACCCGTGCTAAGAGTTCCACTAAGTCAGCAGGTTTGACAAGATAGTCATCTGCTCCTGCATCTAAACCTGTGACTTTATCAGGTGTGGTATCCTTGGCACTAAGCATCAACACAGGTGCAGTTTTGCCAAGAAGTCGATACTGATGACACAGACTTAACCCGCTGATTGTAGGCAACATCCAGTCCAAAATTAACAAGTCGTACTCTTTTTTGGACAAGAGCCATTGTGCAGTTTCTCCGTCTTCAACGCCATCGACAATATATCCAGCTTCCGATAGTACACCTTGTAATGGCTCTAATTGTTCGGGATCGTCTTCTACCAGCAATATCCGCATAAAGATTTTTTGGCAACCAACGCAACTAAAATTGCCAACCTCCCTATTTATGGTAGAAAAACCAAACCTACCTCTCTTCTTCCACCAGTAATATTTCTGATTGTAGGTTGTGGATACCTGGATTGATGCTTTATCCTACTCCTCCTGCTATTTTCAAACATAAGGAAACAGTTTGTTGTATTCCGCAATCCGCACAGTATTGTCAGGCATCAATATAGCATCCCAGCATCAGGAGACAAGCCATGTTGCTTTTGATTCAGGTAGTTTTATGTATCGTTCTAGTGGTCATCGTCGGTACATGGCTTTCACGCAGCGCCGATATCCTGGCTGAAAAGACTGGTTTGGGGCGTACTTTGGTTGGTGCGATCCTGCTGGCGGGTGTTACTTCCTTACCAGAGTTGGCAACAGGGATCAGCGCCGTTGCTGTGTTCAATGCACCGGATCTGGCAGCAGGAGGTATCTTTGGTAGTTGCTTGTTTAACCTGTTCATCCTGGCGCTACTGGATATCGTGACTGGGCCTGAGCCCCTGTTTCAACGAGCGCACATCAGTCACGGATTGGCGGCTGGTTTGGGGTCTATATTGCTAGGTATTGCAGCTGCTGGGATGTTGCTTGCTCAAAGCAACTATAATTTGACTCTGGGCTGGGTTGGCATTCCCAGTATTTTACTGTTCGTAGTTTATTTCCAAAGCACACGCATAATTGCTCAGTTTGAGCGACGAAGACGTGCTGAAGTGCTGGAGGTGGAAGCTGAAGTTTTTCAATATGAACATATCAAGCGCCAGCAGGCGTATCTGATGTTTGGGTTGCTTTCAGCAGCAATTGTGGTATTGGGGGTGTGGTTGGCATTTTTGGGCGATCGCGTTGCAGCAGTGACAGGATTGGGGGAAAGTTTTATCGGAGCATTACTACTAGCAGCAACTACTTCACTACCGGAAGTTGTTGCTGGACTAGCAGCGATTCGACTCAATGCTGTGGATCTAGCAGTTTCCAACATCTTTGGTTCCAATATTTTTAATATGGCAATTTTGGGGGTTTACGACATAGCCTATTTCCGGGGCGATTTGTGGTCTCACATCAGTTCTGTGCATATCTTCACAGCAATTGTGGCATTGATAATGACTTCAGTGGCAATTGTTGGGTTAATTTACCGCGCTGTACGCCCATCACGACTGTACATCTCCTGGGATGGGCTGTCACTAATTGCCCTCTATATCGGCGGAATGTATATTATCTATCGCAGTTGAGAGACAATATCGCGGTTCTCGTTTGAATGAGGTAGGTGGGTAGGGGCAATTCATGAATTGCCCCTACAACTTCACTCAATTGGGAACCGCGATAGCAGCAAACGCTTGGTCTGAAGGCGCGAACAAGGTATAAGAGGATGTCTGAGAAGTAAGAAAGCCCACATAACGGTATCCTGTCAGTAGAAAAAATACTTAAGTATGACAGCGTTATGAGAGCTATGAATCCATCGTACCCAAGTAATCTGACTT